>CAMLLA010000065.1 GCA_946480525.1 uncultured Asticcacaulis sp.
GGAATCTGCCGGGAAAATGCGGCGTATTGCGCCCGCACCAGGGTCATGTTCCCGGTGTCGACCTTGAACAGATTCCAAAAACGCTGGAAGGCAGTAGATAGCAAAGGGTTTTCCGCAGGCTTTAAGCGAGTTCTCTCGCAAGCCTGTGACCCTACCCCTTTCCTCTGAATATTTGCTTACTTTTCGGGGACGTGCGCCCAGAACTCTATTTCCACCGTCGCGCCGTAGGCCAGGCCCGACACACCCAGGGCGGTGCGGACCGGCAGACGGCTGGGGTGGAAGTAAGGCTTGTAGAGGCGGTTGAAGTCGCTCCACTTGGAGGCGTCCGTCAGCATGACCGTGGCCTTGAAGACGTGTTCGAGGCCAAGACCGTAGCGCTTCAGGATTTCGGCCGTATTGGCCATGATGTACTTGACCTCGTTCTCGAAACCTTCGGCCAGCTTGCCATTTTCGTCGAGGCCGATCATGGCCGAGAGGTAGAGGACATTACCGACCTGGACCGCCTCCGAAAACGGCGAACGCGGGTGCGGGTGCAGGTAATAGGTGATGCCTTCGGCGGGCATCGGCTTGATCTTGGGCAGGTCTTCGGTGTTCGACATGGTCATAAGTCCGGTGTGCTTGCGCTATGGCGCCGCTAATAAACGGGTTTGCAGCAGACGGAAAGGCCTGCACGGAAAACTGATGGAACGTTCCACCTCAGCTTTCTGCTTCCACCTTCTTCGCCTGTCCTGCGGCCCACAGATAAAGCCCGACAACGACTACCGTCGCCATCACAAAAGCGATAATCGTACCCGCGTGTTCCTCCACCGCCGGCATGAAGGCCAGCGGCGCGTCCTTGCGCGTCACGACGATCAGCAGGGCATGCAGCACGTTGAACAGGCTTTCGCCGACGATGTAACCCGAAGCGACCAGGATCCCCAGCCGCTTGGCGATTTCACCCCACGACAGCTTTCCGACCGAACGGTCATACAACCACCCGGCGACGGCGCCGACGATCACCGGCGCGGTCACGGCCGACGGAAGGTAGATGGCCAGGCTGACACCCAGCGGCGGCAGGGTCAGCTTGCCCTTGCTACCGCCCTTGATGATCATGTCGGCGATGATCAGACCGGCGCCGATCAGACCACCGATGCCCAGCAGGCCCCAGTCGAGGTCGCCACCGATGACGCCCTTGGCCAGGGTCGCAATCAACGTCGCCTGCGGGGCGTTAAGTGGCTGGTCGGTGATGGCCACGCGGTTCGGATCGTCCGGGAAGCCGTAGGCCTGGTTCAGCAGGTCCAGCACCGGCGGAATGACGATCGAACCGGCCAGCACACCGATAACCAGAGCGACCTGCTGCTTCCACGGCGTCGCGCCGACCAGTTGCCCGGTCTTGAGGTCCTGAAGATTGTCATTCCCCACCACCGCAACCGCCATGACGATGGTCGTCACGAACAGGATAAAGGCAATCAGCGCCTGTTGTTCGTTCGGCCCGGTGAGGCCCCGGCCGATAATACCGACTAAGAGCGACGCCGACAGGACGGTGAGAATACCGAGACCCGACACCGGCGAGTTTGAAGAGCCGATCAGGCCGGCCATATAGCCACAAACCGCCGCAGCAATCAGGCCGGCGACCAGAACGAACAGGATGCCCGCGCCGACCAGCGGCAGGGTCAGGGCGCCCAGAACGCCACCGGCGGTAATGAAGTGCGCCAGCAGCCAGCCGACCGGCACCATGCACAGAAGGATGACAATGCCGACGATATTGACTGGCAAGTCGCGGTCGGTGCGGGCGATCTCGCCCTCCCCGCGCCTGGCCGCCGCGTTGGATTCCAGCGCCGACATCAGGCCCAGCCATACCGGCACGATCAGCTTGCCCAGCGTCCAAAGGGCGGCGACGGCAATCGCGCCGGCGCCCAGCAAACGCACCTTGGAGCGGAAGACAGCACCCGCGTGCTCAGCCACGGTCGCATCCGGCATCGGTGTGAGCGAAGTCAGGATCGGCAGCGCAATACCCGATGAGATGAACAAACCGACCGCCATGGCGATGCCGACCGTGATACCCATCAAGTGCCCCGCGCCAACCAGGGCCAGCGAACTGCCGCCGATAATGCTGGTCGCGCCGATCTGGCCGTTAAGGGCCTTGACCTTGAAGAAGCCCGCGACCTCTCCCGGGATGACCTTGATGGCCGCCATCAACGCCACGAAGGCCGAAGCCAGGGTGCCCCAGATCACCGCCCATAGGCCGGCCTTGCCTTCCTTGGCGCCTTCGCGGGTCGATGTCCCGACCTTAAGCACCTCGGCGGCGGCAACGCCTTCCGGATAAGGCAGGCTCGATTGCACGACCAGGGCGCGGCGCAGCGGCATAGTGTACATGACGCCCAGGGTGCCGCCGACCGCGCAGGCGGCGAAGGTCAGCAGGAACGGCACGTTTGACCACCAGCCGATAATGATCAGGCCCGGCAGGACGAAGATGACCGACGCCAAAGTTCCCGCCGCCGACGCAATCGTCTGAACGATATTGTTTTCCTGGATTGTCGCAGATTTGAACGCCTGGAGCAGGGCCATGGAGATGACGGCTGCCGGAATCGAGGTCGCGAAGGTCAGGCCGACCTTAAGGCCCAGATAAACCTGCGCGGCCGTAAAGATCACGGTGATGAGAATGCCGAGGATAATACCACGAACGGTAAACTCGACAGGGTTGGCGCTTTTCATGACGGCGTGGCTCCGGGGTACTTTCTTGCGCGCGGTTGATACCGCTTAATCATTCGTTACGCGCAATACTGCCCCAAAGCGCCGCTTTGGCAAGAGGTCGATACAAATTCAACGAAAATTTCCGCGCACGTCAGCCTTTGGGCTGATCCAGCGTCTTCAGCGTATCGCGCAACTGGGCGTCCAGCGCCTTGCCCGTGTCCTGGCGAATACGGCCGTCGACGAAGATCTTTTCGACGACATCCTTGTAATCGCGGTAGTTGCGTAGCTCATAGGCCGCCGCCATCTTCGACGCCGTTTCGCTGTCGGAGCGGCTCAGTTGCTCCATGATGGCGTAGAAGCGTTTGTAGCGTTCATGGCGGTTGCGTTCGGCTTCAAGCAGCACGAACCACATGGCAGCCCATGCGATGACGATCAGCGGCAGGACCAGAAGTCCCCACGCCACCATATCCTGTACCGTCTTCAGCATCCGCCTCGTCCTCCGCGCGTCCTGCGCCTTATCCCAGGCCCCGCCCGCGCCTTAGTTTACGCGGGCGAAGTCTGGAAACACAAGGCTTTCGCGCATAGGGAGAACGAAATCCGTCCCTGCCCCGTTTAGGCTACCACCACTGGTCCGGACGAGCCGTAAAACCGGCCGCTTTTTCGAGCGCATAGCCCGCCTTGAGCACTGTACCTTCGTCGAGCGCCTTGCCGATGACCTGAAGGCCCAGCGGCAAGCCGCTCGAATCGAGGCCCGCCGGCACCGACATGCCGGGAAGACCGGCCAGATTGGTCGTGACAGTAAAGACGTCATTGAGGTACATGGCGACCGGATCGGCGGCCTTTTGCGCGTCACCCAGTTGGAAGGCGGCCGACGGCGTCGCCGGCGTCAGGATGACGTCACAGCTGTTCCAGGCATTGGTGAAGTCCTCGGCGATGCGGCGGCGGACCTTCAGAGCCTTGACGTAGTAGGCGTCGTAGTAGCCGGCCGACAGCACGTAGGTGCCGATCATGATGCGGCGCTTGACCTCCTTGCCGAAGCCTTCGGAGCGCGACAGCTCGTAGACGTCGGTTAAGGATTGCGCCTTGTCAGTGCGGTGGCCGAACCGCATGCCGTCATAGCGCGCCAGGTTCGAGGAGGCCTCGGCCGGTGCGATGATATAGTAGCACGGCAGGGCGTACTTGGTGTGCGGCAGGCTGATGCGGACGATCTCGGCGCCGGCGTCCTTCAGCCAGGCAATGCCCTGCTCCCACAACGCGTCGATCTCCGCCGGGATGCCTTCCAGGCGATACTCGTCGGGGATACCGACGCGCAGGCCCTTCAACGACTGGCCGAGGAAGCTCGAGAAATCCGGGATGGCGACGTCGAGCGAGGTCGAGTCCTTCGCGTCATGGCTGCACATGGATTGCAGCATGAGCGCCGAATCCGCGACCGTCTTGGTGATCGGGCCGGCCTGATCGAGCGAAGAGGCAAAGGCGACCATGCCATAGCGCGAGCAGCGGCCATAGGTCGGCTTGATGCCGACCGTGCCGGTGAAGGCCGCCGGCTGGCGGATCGAACCGCCGGTGTCGGACGCCGTGGCGGCCAGGCACAGGTCGGCGGCGACCGCCGAAGCCGAACCGCCGGATGAACCGCCGGGCGTCAGCGGAGCGTTGGAGCCGCGCGACTTCCACGGATTGGTGACAGCCCCCCAGTGGGAGGTTTCGTTGGACGAGCCCATGGCGAATTCGTCCATGTTCAGCTTGCCCAGCATGACCGCGCCGTCGCGCCACAGATTGGCCGTGACGGTCGATTCGTAGGTCGGCACGAAGTTGGCGAGGATGCCGGAGCACGCCGTCGTACGTACGCCTTCGGTGCAGTAGAGATCCTTGATACCGAGCGGCGCGCCTTCCAGCGCCCCGCCCTCGCCCTTGGCCAGCTTCGCATCCGAAGCGGCGGCCTGTTGGCGCGCCTTGTCGAAGGTCAGCTCGACATAGGCGTTCAGCGCCCCGTTGGCGGTCTCAATGGCGCCGATAAAGGCGTCGGTCAGTTCGGCCGAGGAGAATTGCTTCGCTTTCAGACCGTCAACGGCGGCCTTGAGCGTCAGTTTCGTCAGGTCGCTCATATTATTCCACCACCTTCGGCACGATGAAGAAGCCGTCGACCGACTTCGGCGCATTGGCGGTGACATCCCTGACCTTGTCGCCGTCGCTTATGACGTCGTCACGCAGCGGCGTGCCGGTTTCGACGGCGGTCGTCATCGGCTCGGCGCCGGTGACGTCGACCTCGTTCAGCTGTTCGATCCAGCCCAGTATGCCATTCAGTTCGCCGGCAAGCGCTTCCAGGCGCTCGTCGCTCTCCCTGAGGCGCGACAGGCTCGCCACCTTTTTGACGGTTGCCACATCAATGGCCATCATCGAACTCCTTTATTCCGAAGGAGCCGGGTTAGCCGATTGCAGGCGGTTTTGGCAAGTCCCGCGGAGCGATAATGGCGACAAAGCAAAGAAAAGGCCGCGCCGTCAGGACCGGCGCGGCAAGTTTGTTCCGGCGGAGGGAGATGCCGGAAGAGAATTACCAGGTCCGTTGCCGGCGGGCATCGGCGAGTTGCGGTTCGCGGCCGGTACGTTCCGCGTGAACTTCACTCAGGGCTGTCTTTTTCAGGTCGGCGACCGCGCTGTCTATGGCGCGCGCTCTGCAATCGGCATTGTCTTCGCGAACTTCAATGCTGTCGCCTGCGATGTCGCATACCTTGTGCGCGGCTTTTTCGAGCCGGACATAGAAGGCCGTGACCTCGGACCGTTTGTTGAAATTCACACCATCGGTACGGACATTGGTCGTTTCACCGACCTCTTCCCACGCCATGGCGGGGGCGGCTGTGGCGGCCAGCAGCAGGCACAGGGCCGCGGATGCAAAAAAGCGCTGCATGATGATCTCCTCGGACGGGTTTGGGAAATGCCCCTGATGTCGGGACGGAGGTATTAAAATACTTTGCGGCGGGTATAAAAATGGGCCGCCCCGCGATCGTTCGCGCGCGGCCCATTCTCCTCCTCTGACAGGCTCTCCGGGTGTCAGCGGGAAGCTTCGTTCCAGGCGAGTTGCGTACCGCGCTCACCCGTAGCCTTTTCGTGATGCATGCTCAGCTGCGGTTGGTTCACCTGGCGAACGGCTTCGCTCAGAGCCTCGGCCTGGCAGATATATTCGGCCTCATCGTTCATGCAGACGCGGACGGCGGCATAACGCAGCTTCTTGTAAAATGCCTTCACTTCGGACGGCTTGTTGAAATCGACGTCCTGCGACTTGATGGTTTCCGACTTGCCTTCGGTGGCGAGCCAGTTGGACTGAGCCAGGCTCGGCGAAGCGGCGACGGCGGCGGTGCAAACGATCAGAGCGGCTACGGTACGGAACATTGGAGAACTCCCTTAGGAAGGCCCTTGCGGGGCAAATGTGATGTGGTCAGGCACTGACGATTGAATACTCCAATGCGATTTCTTTTTTAAGTTAAATCGACGTCATTTTATTACGGTTACTTCAGATATTAACTTTCCGTAATTTATTACACCTATGTAATGCGAGGTAATGTATCGACAATTGATACGATTACACATGACACTTTCTTGACACACACACAATCGAAACCAAGGTGCGTTGACTTGAGCGTCATCTGTCGCCATTGCATGCGCATGGCTGTTATCGACATTACGGAACTCAAGAGCGCGTTGCCGGCACGACGCGGATTGCTGGGCCTTGACCTCGGCGAAAAGACCATTGGCGTGGCCGTGTCCGATATCTCACTGACCCTGGCCTCGCCCCTGGAACTGATCCGCAAGAGCAAGTTCACCCTCGAGGCCGAACGCCTGTTCAAGCTGATGGCGCAACGCGAAGCCGCCGGCATCGTCATCGGCCTGCCATTCAACATGGACGGCAGCGAAGGCCCGCGCGCCCAGTCCTGCCGGGCGTTCGCGCGCAACCTGCTGCGCCTACGCGATGTCCCTATCGCCTTCTGGGACGAGCGCTGGTCGTCGTCGGTGATGAACCGCTTCCTGATCGAAGAAGCCGATCTCAGCCGCGCCAAGCGCGCCGAAGCGATCGACAAAAACGCCGCCGCCTATATCCTCCAGGGCGCGCTCGACCGGATGCTTGACGCCAGCTTTGGAGACGCAGGTCTTTGAGCTTCGACACCATCTTAAACGGCATCGTTCCGGTCTTCCTGCTGATCGCCCTGGGCTACGGCCTGAAAAAGTCCGGCTTCCTGCCCCTGCCCGTCTGGCCGCCAATCGAGAAGTTCGCCGTCTACGTGCTGTATCCGGGCTTTCTGATCCCGACGATCTGGCACGCAAATCTGACGGGGTTTTCTACCGGGCCAGTATCGATGGGCGTGCTAGGGTCGGTCGCCATCGCCAGTGTCGTCGGATTTGCCCTCAAACCGATACTGCGCCTGCCCGGCCCGACATTCACCAGCGTCTTCCAGGGGCTGATGCGCTTCAACTCGTTTGTCTTCATACCGGTGGCGGCGGGCATATTCGGCGATCAGGCCATGACATTGGCCGCCATCGCTGTCAGCGCGCTGATCCCCGCCTCCAACATGATCTGCATCCTGGTTCTGGCCCGCTGGGGCGAACCCGAAGGTGACATCAAACCCGACAAGTCGCCGCTGGGCATGGCCAAGACCCTGCTGACCAACCCGATCTTTGCCTCATGCCTGATCGGGCTAAGCTTCAATTTCCTGAATGTGCCGTCGATCCCGTTCGCCGAGAAATCCCTGCGCATGCTGGGCGAAGCCGCCATTCCGACCGGCCTGATCCTGGCCGGCGCCGGCCTGAGCTTTGCCTATGTCTACCGCCAACCGGCACTGGTCGGCGCCGTATCCCTGTTCAAGGTTTTGTTCATGCCGGTCATTGCCTGGCTGATCTGCCGAACATTGGGCGGCGACCTGATGGCCCAGGGCGTGGCGCTGGCCTGCGGCGCGGCGCCCTGTGCTGCGGCGGCCTACGTCCAGGCACGCCACATGGGGGGAGACGCGCCCTTGATGGCCGGTATCGTCGCCATGACGACGTGTCTTAGCGCCGTCTGCCTGCCACTGCTCCTTTGGCTGTTTCATCTGGTTTGAGATTTATCCACAGAAGACGCGCAATTAGCCTCTGATACTGTGCGCCCAACCGTACCATATGCGCATCGCCTCTCCGGCACGTCCTCCCATACATAAAGAAACTTGAGCCATGACACTCGCCAAAGCCTGGGCCGCGCTCGCGCCCAATGAAAAGCTGCAGCCCTTTACCTTCGAACGCCGCGCTCCCAATGACGACGACGTCGTCATCGACATCCTCTATTCCGGTGTCTGCCATTCCGACATCCACCAGGTGAACAATGACTGGTTTCCGGGCCTCTTCCCGATGGTCCCTGGCCATGAAATCGTCGGCCGCGTCCGCGAGGTCGGCGCCAAGGTCAGCCGCTTCAAGGAAGGTGACACGGTCGGTGTCGGCTGCTTCGTCGATTCGTGCCTGAAGTGCCAGCAGCGCGATGTCGATCGCGAGCAGTACATGATGGATCAGATAGCCTACACCTATAATGGCGTCGACCGCGATGGCACGCCGACCTATGGCGGTTATTCCGACCATATCGTCGTCAAGGAAGGCTACGTCCTGTCGGTGCCGGACACGCTGCCGCTCGATGGCGCGGCGCCGCTCCTGTGCGCCGGCATTACACTCTATTCACCGCTCAAGCACTGGAACGCCGGCCCGGGCAAGGCGGTCGCGATTGTTGGACTGGGAGGCCTTGGACATATGGGCGTCAAGTTTGCACGCGCCCTCGGCGCGGAAGTGACGGTCATAAGCCAGTCACTGTCCAAGAAGGACGACGCCTTAGCTATGGGGGCGGATCACTATTACGCCTCCGGCGATCCGGAAACCTTCGCTAAACTCGCAGGCAGATTTGACCTGATCATAAACACGGTCAGCGCAACCATCGACTGGAACGCCTACCTCAACATGCTCAAGATCGATGGCGCCATGGTGCTGGTCGGCATTCCGGACAATCCCGTGCCGGTCGAGGCTTTCGCCCTTGTCGGTGGCCGCCGTAGTTTAAGCGGTTCATCGATCGGCTCAATCAAGGAAACACAGGAAATGCTCGACTTCTGCGGTCAGCACAACATCGTGTCGGACATCGAGGTCATCTCGATCGACCAGATCAACGAGGCCTGGGAGCGCGTCGTCAAATCCGACGTCCGCTATCGCTTCGTCATCGACATGGCGTCGCTGAAATAACAAGCTAAAGGCGCTCTGTTCGGCACAGAGCGCCTTTTCTTATTTTGCCGCGCCGGCGTTGAGCAGCTTGTTGTGGTCACCACCGCTGATCAGGTCGGATATATAGCCAAAGCTCTCATCCTTTGCCGCATGGGCGAATGCCGTCATTGCCGCTGAGTGTAGCCAGCTCCCCAGGGACACGCGCCGGACGCCGAGCCCCGCCAGTTCCTTGACCGACAACGGCTTGGGCCCCAGCCCGCCCAGCACATTGACCGGCCGGTCGACTTCGCGACAGACGGCGGCAATATCGGCGACCGTCGCCAGGCCAGGTGCGTAAAGCACGTCGGCGCCGGCTTCCTGATAGGCCTGCAAACGCGCGATCGTGTCCCTGAGGTCGCGGCGCCCCTGCAGGTAATTCTCCGCACGCCCGACCAGCATAAACTTGAACGGCAAGGCTTTTGCGGCCTCGGCGGCGGCGCGGATGCGGTCGGCGGCTTCGCCGATGTCGTAGACCACGCGGTCGTCACCCGTCGAATCCTCGATCGAGCCGCCGACCAGCCCGGCTTCGGCGCTCAAGCGAATCGTTTCGGCGCAGATGTCCGGCGCGTGACCGAAACCGTTCTCCAGGTCGGCCGCCAGCGGCAGATCGGTTGCGTCGGCCAGGTCGCGAATGTGGGCCAGCACGTGGTCGCGACCGGCATTGTAATCCGGCACGCCCAGAGAGCGCGCATAGCCGGCGCTGGTCGTTGTCAGGGCCTTGAAGCCCATGGCGGCAAGCATTCGCGCCGTGCCGCGGTCCCACGGATTGGGGATGACAAAGCAGCCGCTGTCGTGGAGGGCTGCAAATTCCGCTGCCTTTTCCGCCTGGGTTTTCATGAAAACGGTCCTTCCTGCTTGTGCTTTGCGGCGTTCTCCGCCACAAACCGGCCAAATCGTGTCAGCATGCACGTTGTTCCACACCTCTCCATGACCAACATGACAACCGACGTCAATGACCTGATCCGCACGCGCCTCCTGCCCTTCCCCAAGCGGCATTTCCTGGGGGCGCAGGATCTCGATCCGCCCGATATCATGAACCTGCTGGACCTCGCCGACGTCTTTGTCGACCTGAACCGGCAGGCGACCAAGAAACTGGACCTGCTCAAGGGCAAGACACTGGTCAACATGTTCTTCGAGAACTCGACGCGGACGCAGTCGAGCTTCGAACTGGCCGGCAAGCGGCTTGGCGCCGACACCGTCAATATGAGCATGAAGACGTCGTCGGTCGCCAAGGGCGAGACCCTGATCGACACGGCGGTGACGCTGAACGCCATGAAGCCCGACCTGCTGGTCGTGCGCCATTCGGCGTCGGGCGCAGCTGCGCTTCTGTCGCAGAAGGTCGGCTGTTCGGTCATCAATGCCGGCGACGGCCAGCACCAGCACCCGACCCAGGCCCTGCTCGACATGCTGTCGATCAGGCGGGCTTTCGGTCATGTCGACGGGCTGACTATTGCGATTTGCGGCGACGTTTCGCACTCCCGCGTGGCGCGGTCGAACGTCATCCTGCTCAACGCCATGGGCGCCAATGTCCGCCTGGTCGGACCGCCAACGCTCATCCCCGGCGACGCCGACGAATGGGGCACGGAGGTCTATCATAATATGCGCGAAGGCATTGCCGGCGCCAATGTGGTCATGATGCTGCGCCTGCAACTTGAGCGCATGGACGGGGCCTTTATCCCCTCGACGCGCGAATATTACCGCTTCTTCGGTCTCGACCGCGAAAAGCTGGCCGTGGCGGCCAAGGACGTCCGCGTCATGCACCCCGGCCCGATGAACCGCGGCGTCGAGATTGATTCCGACATCGCCGACGATCTCAGCATCTCGCTGATCCAGGATCAGGTCGAAATGGGCGTCGCCGCGCGCATGGCCGTGCTGGCAAGCCTGGCGGCAAGGTTGGAGAATAACTGATGCTGGGGTTCCCCCCTTCCGTCATTTGCTCAGCAAATGCCCATGGCTTGCGAAAGATATACTTTCGCTGGCGCAAAACCCGCGTAAACGGGGAAGGAAGAACACCAACAACCTTCCTTCCCCGTTTACGGGGAAGGTGGCGCGGCGCCTGCGCCGTAGCGGAAGGGGGGCCTTCCTTTGAAGGCGAAATAATAACCGGACACTGCCAATGACGACCACTAACGCCATCGCCCAGCCCTCAAGCAGCGAAGCGGCAGGGCAAAAAAAATCGAACGCGATAGCGTTCGTCAATGCCCGCCTGATCGACCCGGCCAGCGAATATGACGGTCCTGGCTCCGTCATCGTTGTCGAAGGCGTCATCGCCGATGTCATCCACGGCCATGACGTACCGTCCGGCCATACCGGAATCACAGTCATCGACTGCGATGAAAACGCCCTGATGCCTGGCCTGATCGACATGCGCGTCCGCACCGGCGAGCCCGGCTCGGAGCCCAGGGAAACGCTGAAGTCCGCTTGCCTGGCTGCCGCCGCGGGTGGGGTGACCTCCTTTGTCGTCCAGCCCGATACCGATCCGGTGATCGATGAACCGGCCATGGTCGACTTCATCCTGCGCCGTGCGCGCGACATCGAACTGGTCCACGTCTACCCGGCCGGCGCCGCCACCAAGGAAAACAAGGGCCAGAAGATGGCCGAGATCGGTCTGATGGCCGAGATGGGGGCGCTCTATTTCACCGACGCCGACCAGCCAATCGTCAATTCCAAGATTCTGTCGCGTGTCCTGTCCTACGCCAATGGCTTCAACGCCCTGATCGCCCACCGTCCCAAGGAGCCGTGGCTGTCCGAAGGTGCTGTCGCGACCTCCGGCGAGATGGCCGCGCGCATGGGCCTTGCGGGCGTATCGGCGCTCAGCGAACGCATCATGATGGAGCGCGATCTGGCCCTGGTCGAACTCACAGGCGCGCGTTTTCTCGTTGATCAGGTCTCGACTGCCGAAGGTCTGTCTTCGCTGGAACGCGCCAAGACCAAAGGCCTGGACGTCTACGCCTCAGCCAGCATCAATCACTTGGTATTCAACGAAATCGACATCGGCGATTACCGGACCTTTTATCGCCTCGACCCGCCTCTGCGCGCCGAACGCGACCGCCTGGCCTGTGTCGACGCCCTGGCCAACGGGCTGATCGACGTCGTGGTGTCGAACCATTCGCCGGCCCCGGCCGAAGACAAGCGCCTGCCGTTTTCCGAAGCCGCGCCGGGCGCAATCGGCCTGCAGACCCTTCTGCCGGCTTTGATCGGCCTGCACCTCGAAAACGACATTCCGCTGATCGACATTCTGCGCGCGGTCACCCAGAACCCGGCGCAACTGCTGGGTCTGGACGCCGGCCGCATCGCCAAGGGCGCGCCCGCCGACCTGATCCTTGTCGACATCGAAGCGCCGTTCGCGTTGCGTGAGCGCGACATCCTGTCGAAATCGAAGAACTCACCCTTTGAAAACCGCACGCTACAGGGCAAGGTGCTGAATACCCTGGTCGACGGCCGAATCGTCTATCAGGCATAAGCGATTGGACACCCAGTGAACGCCTTTCCCGCCCCAGCCATCTATGTCCTGGCCGTCATCGGCGGGTACCTGTTGGGATCGATCCCGTTCGGGGTGCTGGCGACGCGTATGGCCGGCATCGACATCCGCTCTGTCGGCTCCGGCAATATCGGCGCGACCAATGTGCTGCGTACCGGCCGCAAGGACCTGGCGCTGATGACCTTTGTCGGCGACACGGGAAAAGGCGCTGCCGCTGTCGGGCTTGCCTTCCTGATGCTTCAAGGCGTCGACCAAGACCTGCGGCAATGGGCCATGGCCCTGGCCGGAGCGGCCGCCTTCCTCGGCCACCTTTTCCCCGTCTGGCTCAAGTTCAAGGGCGGCAAGGGTGTCGCGACTTTCCTCGGCACCCTGTTTGCCGCCTGCTGGCCCATGGGCTTGGTTGCCAGTGGTTTGTGGCTGCTGACCGCCTTCACCTTCCGCATCAGTTCGCTGTCTGCCCTGGTCGCCGCTGCCCTCGTCGTGCCGGTCAGCCTGCTCATCCCCTATGTCGATCCGCCCTACGCCTTCTGCGGCATGGCGCTGTTCATGGCAGTGCTGATCTACATTCGCCATGCCGACAACATCAAACGTCTGCTCAAGGGCGAAGAGCCGAAGATCGGCAAGAAGAAAGAGACAACACCGGACGCGTGAAATCGCACAACCACGATTTGATCCGAATCAATGTCTCTGCTGCGACGCAGCATTATAACAGGGCCAGTTAGTTGCGTTGAAAGGCCCTACGCCATGTTTACCGAACCCGCCATCGACCTGACCGTCCACCATAAGCCGGTCAACCTGTCCGACCGCTTTGCGCTTGGCTTCACCAAGCTGCTGCGCTTCTGCGCCGACACCTTCTTCGCCAAGCGCTACGGCCACCGCGCCATCGTGCTTGAGACGGTCGCCGCCGTGCCGGGCATGGTCGGCGCCACGCTCAATCACCTGAAGTGCCTGCGCCGCATGCAGGACGATCGGGGCTGGATCCGGACGCTGATGGAAGAGGCCGAGAACGAGCGCATGCACCTGATGACCTTTATCGAGGTGGCCAAGCCCACCCTGTTCGAGCGCTTTGTCATTATCGCCGTGCAGTGGGTCTTCTATGTCGCCTTCTTCGCGCTCTATGTCCTGACGCCGAAAACGGCCCACCGCATCGTCGGCTATTTCGAAGAAGAAGCCGTGATCAGCTACACCCACTACCTGGCTGAGATCGATGAGGGCCGCAGCGCCAACGTCCCGGCCCCTGAAATCGCCAAGCGCTACTGGAAGCTGCCGGACAGCGCCACCCTGCGCGACGTCGTCCTGGTCGTGCGCGCCGATGAGGCCCACCACCGCGACGTCAACCACGCCTTCTCGAACGAACTGAATGGCGTGGCCGTCGATCACCAGGCCATCGCCCCCTGCCCCGTCCACGATGAAAGCGTGTGTATCCAGAAGCTGGCGGCATAATCCCCAAACGGGAGGAACGGAAAGGCGGGAGACGGAAA
>CAMLLA010000066.1 GCA_946480525.1 uncultured Asticcacaulis sp.
CCTCCCGCCGCTCTTCCCAAAAGCAGAGGTCTGAAGACTTAACGACTAACCACGGAGCCTACTTTGCACGCACGTTGGCAACAGCCTTATCAATAGCGTCGATGACCGCCTTAGGCTGATTAATCTGAATATAGTGACGGCTGTCGGGAACCACGATATGGCTGCCACGCGTTGACAGGGCGGCGAGCCTTGCATGCGCGGCCAACCAGTTGTCCTCTCCTCGCTTATGCTGATCCGGGGTCTGACCAGGCATTGCCGGCATATTGCCGTGCGTCAGGATAATCAGCGGCTTATCGCCGAATTGCGGGTTGAGGGCGTCAATTTGGGCCGTATTCGCGGATATCCAGCTTGGCGCTGCCGGCGTAATGCTCTGAATCTCTGAAATTTTGGTGCTGATGGTCACGGGGTTTGCCTGCTGCAGCCTGTCTGTGCGCCGCAGGACGTCGTCAAGCGAGCGGTTTTCACGAACACATGCCTTGGCGGCGTCCGTCTTCGGTTCCTGCAACTCGCCGCCCTTCGCTAGGCCGAGGCACGCTTCCAACGGCGCCCACGGCGGTGGCAGTTGATCCGTCGAATCCGGCGGCGCCGTCCACCTGCCCATGTCGGCATAAGACGGATCGACCAGGACTTCAGCCGCGACGTCGTCGGGATATTTTCCCTGCAAACCTACGCCGTAGAGTCCCGCAACCGAATGGCCGACATAGACAATCGGTCCGTCCGTTCCCATGGCCTTGAGCAACAGGTGGATGTCTGTGACATTCGCGGTCACGTCCGACGCGCCCGGCGGAGGATCGGAAAAGCCGTAGCCGGCGCGATCATAACTGCAAGCCCGCGTTGTCTTCGCGACCTCGCCCTGGACATAGCGCCACGACGCAGTCGTGTCACCCATGCCGGCATCGAAAAGGACCGTCGGCGCGCCCTGACCTAGGCAAAACACATTAATGCGGCGACTGCCGTCAATGGCGACCAGGCGCTGCGAATGAGCATAATTTTCGGATGGGATCGCCGGTTGCGCAGCAAGAGCGCCTCCCGCCACGGAGCTCAATGTCAGCGCGACAAAAACCGACGTTTTCACTTTGCTTTCCCCCTGCTCAAACGTGAATCCTTCAAGGATGAACAGCATTTCCCGTTAATAACAATATCAAAGTGTTGCTAATCGTCATTATTTGCACTGTTAAGCCGAGAACCTCTTATTATGCGACAGGAGTGTATCGCCAGCGTGGCAGGCAAATCCGGATAATCAGAAAATTATTTCGGCGTCTTGTCACATCCGGCGCTTGGCGGACGTCACCCTTATGACAGACCCGAACGGGTCGTGTCATGACACACAAGGAGACATGCCATGCAAGCCCGTATGCCCAACCCCGCCTTTGCCGTCGCCAATGCCGGACCCGCCCTGCTCAACCTCGGCAAGGCGCTGGCCGCCGCCCGTACCGGCAACCTGCCGCCATCCCTGGCCTATCTGGTGCATATCCGCGCCAGCCAGATGAATGGTTGCGACTTCTGCATCGCCTACCATGGAATTGAATCGCGTAAGGGTGGTGAAGGTGAAGAGCGCCTTGATGCCCTGGCGGCATGGCGCGATAGCGACCTGTTCACCCCGGCTGAGCGCGCCGCCCTGGCCCTGACGGAAGCCGTGACGTGCGTCACAGGTCCTGAAATGGTGTCTGACGCGCTTTGGGCCGAAACCGTGCAGTATTTCAACCCGGACGAAATGGCGGCCTTGCTGCTGGAAATTGCTACCACCAACCTGTGGAATCGCCTGAACGCTGCTACGCGTCAGGTCTTTACGCCGCAAAGCATCGCCGCCTGATCGATCGGAACCCGCATGGAAACGACCAGCCTTAGCCTCTTTGAAGCCAGACGTCCGCACCTGCTGGCCATGGCCCGGCGCATCCTCGGTTCGCACAGCGACGCCGAAGACGTTGTCCAGGAGGCTTGGCTGCGGTTTTCCCGCGCCGAGCCCGACACGCTCGATAACCCAGCTGCCTGGCTGACCACCGTCGTCAGCCGGCTCTGTCTGGATCAATTGCGCAGCCGTGGCCGGCGTGGCGAGGAGGTGCTGGAGCCTGACGATCCGCGCCTGCCCGAAGCGGACGATGCGCCGGACAGTGGCCGGCTATTGGCCGATACGGTTGGCGAGGCGATGCAGGTGGTGCTCGATCGCCTGCCACCGGCCGAGCGCGTCGCCTTGGTGTTGCACGACATGTTCGATGTGCCCTTCGACGTCATCGGTCGCATTCTCGATCACACCGCTCCATCCGCACGGCAGCTGGCGAGCCGCGCCCGCCGCAAGGTTCAGTCGGGCCCGCTGGCGTCGCCCGATCCGGGCATTCAGCAAAAGGCGGTTGCCGCCTTTCTCAGGGCGTCGCGCGACGGCGACATGCCGGGGCTCATCGCCCTGTTGTCACCCGACGTCGCGCTCAATTTCGACGCTGTCGCCGCCCGGCTTGGCGGCGCCCAGGGCCTGTCGGGCGCTGAGGCGGTAGCGCAGTTCTTCAATGGCCGCGCGCGAACGGCGCTTCTGGCCGATATCGACGGAATGCCGGGCCTGGTTGTCGCACCCGCCGGTGCGGTTGTCCTGGCGCTGCGCCTTACGATTATCGAAGGCCGCATAACCGGTATCGAAGCGATCGCCGATCCCGACAGCCTGGGCCTGTTGACCATCTCAGGTATCGGACACGAAATGCACTGACAGGTGGGTTGGGTGCGCCTGCTTGAAAAAGCGGCGCTACCGACCGACGCTTTGCACGAACCACGGCATCGGCGACAAGCGACATGTTACCGGTACATTTGGCCTGTCAGAATAGCCCCCTTCGCCCTCGGAAGCGCTGTTTCACAACACGCCCGACGGAAGTCTAAGCCCATCTGTCCGCGCCGATCTTCTGGGCGCCAGGGCCGCATGCGATTACATATTCAATTTCATTGACGATGTTAGCGGTCACCATATATAAAAAAACTAATCTGTCTGAGTGATAGACTTCGAATTTCTTGAAAACAGCCGATGTTCCTTCTTTATAGCCTTGTCGATGGTCATGTTACGTGAAAATTTAAGCGGTAATGGGTCGAAGAAACATGGTACCGGTCACATGCCGGAATTGGCGCCGCTTGCCCGCCTCTCCGATTTGATATCGCAGCAGCTGGGTGTCGACATTGTTCGTGGCCTCTACGCCGCGGACGACGCGTTGCCGACTGAGGTGACGCTTAGCCAGCAATGGAATGTGTCCAGAACCGCGGTGCGCGAAGGCATTCGCGTGGTGGCGTCCAAAGGCATGATCGAGACCCGGACAAAGGCCGGCACGATCGTCACCGAACGCTCGCGCTGGCATCTGCTGGACCCGGCCGTCTTGTCGTGGATGCGTCTGGCCGAGCCGGACGAAGCCTTCATACGCTCATTGCTCGAGTTGAGACTGATCATCGAGCCCCAGGCGGCTGCCCTGGCGGCAAAACGCAGGACGGCGGAAGACCTGTCGAGGCTGCGCAAGGTCCTCGACATTATGGCGGCGGCGGACAGGACCGAGGAAGCCGCAAGACAGGCCGACATCCAGTTCCACCGGGCCATTCTGAACGCCGCCCGTAATCCGGCCCTGATGCCGTTGTCCGACTCCATCGAAGCCGCTATCACCTGGTCGAATACCTATAAAATCAGGTGCGGGATTTCTATCCGCGATTCCGTCGCGGATCATGAGCGCATCCTGGATGCGATCGAGCGGCAGGAAGACTCCGAAGCGCGGTGGCTTACCGAAACCCTGGCGCGGTCGGCGATAAACCTTGGTTCAACACCGCCGCCGTTCGGAAACGCAAACCAGGACGCACCGGCGCAGTTCGCCCGCGCCGCGGTATAGGCGCGACTGGCCCGGCCGAGAATAACCACGCCGAACGGGGCGCCCTTCCCTGTCTTTTCGTGCCTGAGATCTGCAGCGCAGGCCGCTGTGATATCGGTCACATTTCGCGGCGAAAAAAAGTCCGACAACATACGGACGCTTTTGCACAATTTGTGCGCAATATAATTCGCAATTGTCAGAAGTATACTGTCGTTGCGCTTATTGTGTTGTCGATTTGAGCGTGGTTTTCATTCCGGACATGTGAATGGCATGCAGGATGGTGTTCGCGACCACATGCGTCGGGACAGCCTGCTTCATCAATATTTGTCTGATATAATACTGGTAATCTTACCACCCGCACGCCGCACGTCGCAGCGCAATAACAGTTTCATCCATGACGCACTTTCTTTTCGCTTCGTAATCAACGAGCAAAGGTTTGATTTTATAGTTCAATGGATTTAGCTGTAGTGTCCGGACTTATAGATGGCGTTCCAATCCTCTATGGAAATTGAAACAACACAGAAATCACCGCGTCGAGGGCGGGCCAGCGCGACCATTCACGACGTCGCCAGACACAGCGGCGTGTCCCCCATGACGGTTTCGCGGGTCATCAACGGCGAAACCAATGTCCGCGAAGAAACGCGCCAGAAGGTGCTGGCCTCGGTCCAGGAGCTCAACTATTCGCCGAGCACGACGGCCCGGTCCCTGGCCTTGCGCGATGAGACCCAGATCGCGGTTCTCTACTCCAATCCGTCAACCTCATACCTCAACGAAATCCTGATCGGCGCCCTGACGCAAACGGGTCTGCTGGGATGCCGGCTGACGCTTGCCGCCTGCGACGGGATCGACGGCGCGCTGGAAGCCCTGGAAAACCTGAAGGCAACGGGGATCGACGGCATCCTCCTGCCCGCCCCCCTGTCCAATTCCAACCGCGTCGCCTTGGCGCTCGACAGCATGAACCTGCCGTCCGTGGGCATAGCCGCGGCGCAGCAGCCACCCGGCCGCTCGATCATCGGCGTCGACGACCACGCCGCCGCCTTTGCCATGACGACCTGGCTGGTTGAGCGCGGCCACACGCGGATTGGCTTCATCAAGGGGCATCCGAACAACCGCGCCAGTGATTTCCGGACCGAAGGCTTCTTCGCCGCGATGAACGCGGCGGGGCTCGACGTCGAAGTCGACCTGGTTGCGCAGGGCTATTTCGACTATCATTCGGGCTTCAAGGCGGCGGCGCAATTGCTCGACCGGCCGGACCGGCCGACGGCCATCTTTGCGGCGAATGACGACATGGCCGCCGGCGTCCTGGCCAATGCCCACAGCTTCGGCGTCAAGGTCCCGACCCAGCTGACCGTCGTTGGCTTCGACGACACGACGATCGCGACGACGGTGTGGCCGGAACTGACAACCGTCCGCCAGCCGACGGTCCAGATGGCGTCCCAGGCCGTGGAAATGCTGCTGCTGCAGATCCGGGCAAAGCGCGCCGGCACGGTCTATGAACCCCGCCGCGAGCTTCGCGACTTCGAGATCATCGAACGTCAGTCATCGGCCCCGGTCCCGAAGGGGTAGGTGCAGCCTACGTTCCACGAACCCTAGCTCAGCGCCAGGTTGACGCTCATGCTGCGCCGCACGCCCCTGCTCCGGAACGGATAGACGCAGTGCAGCATCCATGACGGCCAGAGGTAGAATTCTCCGACCACGGGTTTTACGACGAACAGGTTGCGGGCGCCGACGGCTGTGCGGCTGTCGATGAATTGCAGACAGCCGACCGTGTTCTGCCGGTCCTTGTCCGCCCTGAACTCGTCCTCGTAGTTTTCGGGCACCCTCAGGAACAGAACGCAGCTGTAGACGCACCCCTGGTGGAAGTGCACGGGGTTGAAGTCTCCCGCCTCCATGTCGTTGATCCATCCTTCCTTGATCTGGATCTCGAGTTTTTTGTCCTTGAGCTCTTCGGTGTCGTCGTAATTGCCGTAGTTGAGCAGGGCGTTCTCGCAGCGATAGGTGTAGGCGCGCGAAACGTCATAAAGGAAATCCGTCAGGTCCGGCATGGAACGGATGACGTCGGTCATGCGCACCTCCGTCGCCAGATTGCCGGCGAGATGCTTCGACCAGTCGCGCTCGATCCGTTCGCCGCTGCCTGCCACGACCGCGTCCATGCGCGCATTGAGCCGATCGACGACCGATGGCGGCGCGACGGCCTTCATAATGATCGGGCTGAAGGGCGCCACCATCTGGATGGAATAATCGTGGCTCATCGGATCACCGGCTTCAACAGCAGCGGATGCGCACAAAGCCGCTCCCGGTATTGCCGGAAAGGACGTGGCCGTTGACTTTGAGACGCGACGAGCGGGGAAGCCACAGGCCGAGCTCGGCGGCCGCCTGACCCTGGACCCAGAAGTTCGTGTCCGGCCCGTAGTTCGCGATGACGAAACGCTTGGAAAGGCTGTCGAGCATCAGCGTGTCCTTGTGGCGCAGGTAGCTGCCATCTGCAACGAACAGACGTTCGACGGTCGCAGGCGTTGGCTCCGCCCCTTCCTTATAGGTCACGGCCAGCATGTAGGCGTCCGTCTGCCAGCCCATCAGGGTGGTGGTCGCGTTGCGGTGGCGAATGCTGCCGTCGGCCTTCAGGTTCAGATAGACGTCGGTCACCTTGCCGTTGCGGCGGATACGCGCGCCGATCATGTCCTGGCCCGTCAGCCGGTCGACCTGCGGCGCGGGGCCGTCATCCTCAGGTATGATCGCCGTCAGGAATTTCTGCCGCTCGGCCTTTTCGGCCGGCAGGAAGGCGAAATAGGTCGCGCGCACATCGGGCGCGTGGTCCTTGTAGCCCTGAAGCTCTTCAAGCCGCATGTTTTCCGGATAGTCGGTCGGAAGGCCAGCATCCGGAAAAGGCATGGGAAACAGCGGCCGGACCTGGACTTCGGCCTCGCCGTTCCTGACGACAAGGTTCTGTCCCTGGCGCTTCGTCTCGCCTTCGGTATGGAGCTGGAACGCGAACTGCCCCGGCGCTCTTGCCTTCAGGTCGTCATAGACAAGGATAACGCCGTCGACCCAAAGGACATGCCGGAAGTTGCGCGCGAAGTAGGCAGAGGTCGGGCCGGTGGCGTCGGCGAAGACATAGCGAAACCCGCCGGCATCGAGCATGTTCGGGATCGCTCCGGAAGTATGCGAGCCGATATAGGTGTCTTCCGCAGGCTCGGCCTTGCCATCGAAGGTGACGACATTGTGCGCCTCGGTCTGGCGGTAATAGCCGTCATATTCCTTGCGGCCATAGCTCGAATTTCCGGAATCGATCAGCAGCGGCTTGCCCTTGTGAAAGAGCACGAATGAGCCGGCGTCAGCGTGACTGTGGTTCCAGGTGAACCCCGACCGTACCGCCAGCAGGGTCGCATCATCCTGCCACGACGATCGCAGCGTCGCCCAGCCCATTCCGCGATACCAGGCGCTGAGCGGCAGGCCGTCCGGCAGCGCCTCCCCGCCCTTTTCCGTTTTCAGCGGAAAATGGACGATGTAGCGGGGCCTGTAGCGGATGTCGCCGCCCTCGCCTGCCGACGCCGATTTGGCGATATACCAGAGATGGTCCGACCGCTTGCGTTCGCTCAAATAATAGTTGGCAACTGTGCGGGCGTAAGTCTTGTCGATGCTCCCGTCACCGAAATTGACGTGCAGCAGCTTGTCATGCGCCGGGTACGCATTGTGGATGAGAAAATCGACTGACTTTTCGAGCACCGGTATATCCGCCGGCGTTTCATTGAACATCTCGCGCCACGCCAGGCGGAATTCGAGGTAGGTCCCGACCGCCAGTTCGGCGTAGTTGACACTCTCAAGAAAGCCGCCGTCCTGATCGAAGGTCTCGATCTTGGTCTCGATGCGGCTTCCCTTGTAATTCCACCATTCGACGCCTGCCGTTTCCAGCCGGGCCAAGTAGGGCATGGCCCTGGCGTCATCGCGCGCGATGGCAACCAGGCCGACGCCCGTACCGAAGACGATATGCGCCCACCAGTTATGTCCCATGGTGTCGAGCGTGTGTATGCGGTGCGCGCCGTCGATCCAGTCGTTGAAGACCGGTTCTGCCAGCTTTTCCAGATATCCTGACGTCAGGGCCTTGCGTTCTGCCGGCGTCAGCGAACCGCGGATCGAGTCGTAGACCAGCCCGAACATCTCGCCGGAAAAGCCCATGCCAAGGTCGGAATTCCACACCGGGTCGCGTTGCAGAAGTGGCGCGTCGGTGACCAGGTTTTTCTGCTCGCAGAACCGCTTGAGGACTTCGTGCAGCTTTGCAGCGTATTGGCCGTCGCCGGTCACGCGGTAGGCCAGGATCAGGGGCTCCAGGCTGTCCGGCAGACGGCGTGCATCCCGGGCGATGTCCTTCGTCGGCAGCCCGACCTGACGGTCGGCCTCTGCCTTGATCGCCTGCCATTGCCCGGCCACTTCGGCGTTGTTGCCGATCCTGTCCTTGAACGCACGGATCGCTTCATCCGAAAAGGCCAGGTGGACGCCGCCCGGGCGCACCGATATCCGGCGATCCTCGACCTGAACGATCGCGGGTCGCTCCTGCGCGGACGCGGCTGCCGGCAGCATCACCGCCATCGCAACCGCTGCGGACACCGAAGGGAGAAATGCACACCTGCTCATGGAAACCTCAGTGGCAAGAAGACGAGCGACCGGGGGCGGTCGCTCGCAAAGTCTCTTGATCCGACGCTCTAGATCAGAATGGGTTTAGGTGGAAACGCCATTCCGATCTAAGTTTTTGTTTTGTCGCGATATTTAAGGCGAAAACCGCTTACACTTTTCGCCATATCGCTCTAGAACGAATGCTTGACCGTCAGCCAGACCGAGCGGGGCGCGTTGCGCCGCAGCAGGAAGCCCGAGTTCGGCAGCTGCTCGACCACATCGTACTGCTGGACGTTGGTCGGATATCCGGACGTGATCATCGGATTGTAGGCCGAGATATACTGGGTATCCAGGGCATTGCGGATATCCAGCGTGATCTGGGTCTTCTTCAGGCCGTCGTACTGAACCGAGATATCCAGGTTGTCCTGGGTCGGCAGGTAGCGATGATCGAGCGCGTTGTTGTTCAGCTTGCGCTTGTCCATCCAGCGGTGCCGGAAGTTGAAGCGGAAGTCGTCCCATTTGTAGGACACCGTATTGCTGATCGTCCAGTTCGGCGTGCGCGCAAGAATGCCGGAGTCGATACGCAGGACGTCGTCCGCCTGCCCCTGGCCATTGGCGCCGGTGTTCAGCCAGGTGTAGGTCTCGGTTGCCTTGCCGTTCAGATAGGTAACGGACGACTGCCAGTCGAGGTTCGACGTGATCTTCCACTTGAACCATGCCTCGACACCACGCGTGAAGTTGGTGTTGAAATTTTCCGGCAGCAGGTAGGTCGACACATTGTCCGTATCGATGGCGGTCGGATAGTCGTTGATGGCAAAATTCTGGTAGAAGTAGGTCACCTGGCCGTTGAACTGGCGGTCACCGAAGATGTACGCGATTTCGTGGCCGGTGATCAGACCGGTCGGGCCCAGCGGGCGGACAAGCGTGGCCGTCGTCGGGTAGCGGTTGATAACCCCGGCCGCCGGCTGCTTTGCGTCGAGATAGCGGTAATATATCTTGTGCTTTGCCGAGAAGTTGTAACCGGCCGAAAGACTCCAGTTGGTAATGGAGACTTCCTTGTCGGCTTCGATGACCTTGGTCGGATTTTTGATCATCTTGACGTTGTCATAGACCGTCAGCGGATTGCCATCCAGACCGCCATAGGTGAGCGACGACGCCTGCGGATCGCGCAGGTCCCAGGTTTCCGAATAGGTCTTGGCGTGGAAGTGGGAGTTCTTGATGCTGAAGTTCAGATCCCAGCGCCCGTCCGACCAGTTGATGCCGGCATAGGGCGAGAATTCGGCGATCGTCGCGCGCTGGTTCACGGTCGTGAACAGGCCCGTTCCGTAATTGCCCCATCCGCCGGCGTCGGTCAGCTGATAGGTCGTGCCGGTATTGGTGACGTAGCGGATGTTCAGGTTGCGCGCCTGGCCGTCAGCCCAGGCCGACAGACCCAGGCCGTTGGCCCAGTTCTGGTTGACCTGGTCGGACTTCGCGGCATAGGCGCCGAAGTTGAAGCTCCAGAAATCACCGGTCCAGTTGGCCGTAAAGGCGGCTTCGGCATCGCGGGATTCACGATAGTTGTCCTCGATGCGCGTCTGCATGACCAGGTCGCGCGTGCTGGCTTCCGACGGCACGGTTCCGGATGGATATGTGCCGTTGGCCAACGGTGTCGTCGCCGTGACGACACCGCCACGCATATCGATGTCGCGGTTGGGCAGGGTGTTCATCGTGATACAGCGACCGGCCGCCGTCGTCGAGGTCACCCGCGCACAGGCGGCACCCGTGCGATAGTTGGTGCCGAGTTGCGACCCGTTCACGTTGTTCGCGACGCGCGCCACCAGGGTGTTGCTCTCGTCATAGAACTCATAATAACCGGGTGTGCGGTCCAGGTTGTTGATATTAAGACCGAACCGGTCACGCGTGGCGGCGGCCGAGTCGAGTGCGACCAGGTCCTGCGGCTTATAGCCCTGACCACGGTAGGTCGACTTGTTCAGACGGAAGTTGCCACCGAAGGCCCAACGGCCATTGGTCTGGTGATCCCACCGGACCCACGCAGCGTCCTGCTTGTAGCGGAAGCCCTTGGACGGATCGAGCGTATGCGTGCCCGGTTCAAAGTAGTTCGGCACGGTCTGCTGGCCGCCGCGCAGCCACAGGTCCAGGTCGCGCGGGAAGTTGCCGATCGGCTCGGAATTCTCATAGCCATAGGCCGGCTGCATGAAGGCCGTCAGTTCCGCGTTGGTGTCGTCGAGGTGCTTGAACGTGCCTTTCAGAGTGCCGGAACCGTTTTCGGTCTCGTACTTTTTGACCCAGTTCAGCTTGATCATGCCGCCGTCGTTGAGATTGTAACCGGGATCGACCTGGCCATTCGACGTGCGGTAAAAGCCGCTGACCGAATAGCCGAAATCGCCGGCGTCATTCAGCGAGCCGAAGTAGCCCTGGACTTCCTTCCACGACTGATGGAGGTCCTCGCCTTCGAAGCCGAGCTTGCCGATGACGAAGGCCTCGTCCTTGATCTCACGGGTGATGTAGTTGAACGTCGAGCCCATGCCGGTCGTGATGGCGGTCGCGGAAGATCCGCCGCGAACCGACTCGACGCGGCCGGTCGAAGGATCGGTCCGGTTGAAGTAGCCATCCTGGAAGCCGCTGAACTTGAACGGAACGACCGGCAGGCCGTCTTCGAGGATGGTGGTCCAGAAATAGCCCGAGGTGTTGGAGCCGGTGCCGACCGTCATGCCGCGGGTGAAAACTTCGTTCCGTGCCACGCCGTCGTTCGTTTCCACCACGACGCCGGGCAGATCGCGCAGCATGTCGTCGGCGCTGATCGGCGTGAACTTGGACATGTCCTCTTCGGTGATCACCGAATAGGAGACATTGGCCTTCTTTGCCTTGGTCTTGACCGGCGAACCAGTGACGATGACCACATCATTGCCTTCGGGGGCATCGCCCTGCGCAGTGGTCTGGCCGGCAGAGGTCTGAGCCTGCACGCTGCCGGCCACGAGGCCGAGGCCGAGGGTCACGGCAAGCGCCAGATGCGAAATGGCCGCGGGTGTTTGATGCCCGGAACGAGCGAACGTCTTAGTCATCCTGTTTCCTCCGTCGGTTGGTTGAACCCCGACACGTTATTTGCGGTCCAGTCGATCGGCCGGGGCTCCTGCCGGCCCTTGAAGTTATCGATAACAATCGGTCGATCGATCCAGATCTGATATCGTTATCAGATTGTTTGCGGCGCTGTCAACGCCGCGATCCGGTAAGACAGGAAGTGTTGCATGAAGTCGCCACCTTGGAGATTTAATTCATAATATGCATATACTTCAATGAATTATAACGCACACACATCAGCCCAACAAAGCGATTTCCGGATGCCACGAATATCAGCGCTAAAAAAGTTTTACGAAATCTGATATCGATATCTCATATAGCCGAGCGATCTTTGGCAGCCAGTATGCGGTCGATCCAGCGCACGGCCAGTTGCGGCCACTGGTCGTGCGTACCGTCCAGGTCCCTGAGAGCAAAACCGTGCGGAGCATCCGGAAAAATATGCGCTTCGACGTCGCCACCGGACGCATGCAGCGCCTCTACGAAATTCAGCGCATGGTTCAGCGGCACCGGCCGGTCGCGCAGCGCGTAGACGAGAAACGCCGGCACATCGGGACTGCCATGTGGTTCGCCAGACATCCCTATGGGCCAGTCATCGTAGAACTGCTGCTTGGCCGGTGGATCGTAATCGGGTTTTCCGGCGGGCGCCTTGTACCGTCTGTGATTGGCATTCAGCGGGGCATAAGCGATGATGAGGCCTGCGGCCCGGTGCCGATGAGGCTGGCACGCCATTACGCCGGCAAGGTGACCTCCCGAAGACAGACCGACGTGGAGCAAGGGCAAGGCCGGCAGGGTGCTGAGATAGTCGAGGCAGCACAAGCCATCCTGAAGCGCAATGTCATGCGCCCACGCCTCGCCCGCCTTGCCGGATGCCTGACCAGGCAAGCGGTGGGCGACGACCCAGGCATCCACGCCAAGACCATTCAGCCATAGCGCGATTTCAATACCTTCCTTATCGTGAACGAGATCGAGGTAGCCCCCGCCCGGATAGACGAGCGCACGCGCGCGTGCCGTCACAGGCGACCTGTAAAGATGCATCTCCAGACGGCTTACCGTGTAGAAACGCCGGTCGGGCCAGACGCCCTCGAGCACATTCAGCACGCCATCACTCAGGACGACAATGTCGTCAGCCTCGGGATTCACTTCGACGTCGATCGTCACTTTTCATTTCCTCCCAGCTTGCGTGACGCCTCCCTGCGCGTCTGCTGGCGACAGCTTACACAAACTGATATCGATATCAATATTGTGTGAAAGTGCATTACACACCCCGCGATGAAATCATGGATGGGCGTTATGATCACCTTGACAATCCGTTTCGCCTGCCGCCAGTATGTTATCGATAACAGATTGAGGCCGGTATCGGCCATATGCAGGAGGATTCAATGGTGAGACTCGCGAACTTCGCGTGCGGCAGTGCCGTGGCCGCAACATGGGCGCTGTGCCTGTCGGCTGGCCCCGCCGCTGCCGCCGCACCCACCGACATCCTCCTTTTTGGCGATCCCCGTTCCGAATCGCAGCACGGCCTGACGGCCGAAGGCAGCGATGTCGTCATCGGCGGCCTCAACCAGCCGGCGCGCCGCTTCCTCCCCAGAAAGCCCGGCGGCTCCAATACCGACGAATGGCGCGGCGGGTCCGCCACCTTCACGCTGAACGTAAAGGCAGACCAGCAGAACTACCTGTCGGTCAGGCTGTGGGGCTCCGATGATTCGGCCAACCGGGCGACGCTTTATTGTGACGGCAAGCAGGTCGGCTACCGGCAACTGAGCGACACCGACATCCTGGACCAGGGCACGCACGGCAAGGTCATTCCCGGTCACTTTCACTACGTGACCCACCCCCTGCCCCTGGCCCTGACAAAGGGCAAGTCACGGATATCCTGTACCGTTCGCGCGACCGGTCCCATCTGGAGGTACGGCGGCGACATCGCCAAATTCCAGAAGCCGATGACGGAACCGTCCTGCGGCTTTTACGCCCTGATCGTCCACTCGGAAAAGATGATCGCGTTTCCCGGTGACGATGGCACGCCGGTGACCCCGCCGGTCAGGCCGGACGATGGCCCGGGCGTGATCGCGGCCGTCAAGATGCGGATCGATGACCAGGTTGACAAGATCTGGGCATCGACAGGACGGGCGCCGCACCAGCTGGAAATCAGCTTTCTGGCCAGGACCTACGCAACGGAATGGAGCAAGGGATTCCACGCCAAGCGGACACTTACCGCCATCGTGGCCGGAGCCGATGCCTATTACGCGCAATTCAAGACCAATCCCGACATCGCGCTGAACGACGTCAACACGCCCAATCCCGGATGGTTCGGGCTGGGCCTGCTGGGCGAAGCGCTGAAGGTCGTCGGTCCGGATATCCAGGCCGAGCTGGAC
>CAMLLA010000067.1 GCA_946480525.1 uncultured Asticcacaulis sp.
GTTGCCAGTCACGCCCAGACGCGCGGATTTCAGCAGGGCGTAGGTGGTCATCAGAGATGCCGACGCCTCTTCGTAATTGCCGGCGCGCGTCCCCTGGTCGACGATCTGATACCACAGGCCGTCCCGGGACCGCATGGCCAGCATGGCGTCGAGCGCCGCCTTCAGGATGCGCGCGATCTCGGCGCGGCCTTCGGGCGCGAAGCCTTCGGACGCCTCGTAGCTGTCGACGAGGGCGCACAGCCACCAGCCCATGGCCCGGCCCCAGACGTGCGGCGACAGGCCCGTCTTCGGGTCGGCCCAGCGCTGCCGGCGGCTTTCGTCCCAGCCGTGATAGTAGAGCCCGGTGCCGGGCTGGCGCATCCGCTGTTCGACCGTGCGGATCTGGTTGAGCGTGTCGTCGAACAGGGCGGTGTTACCGGTGGCGCGGGCGTAGTCGAGCTGAAACGGCTGGCCCATGTACAACCCGTCCAGCCAGACCTGGTGGGGATAGCGCGCCTTATGCCAGTAATTGCCCGACTGCGTGCGCGGGAAGTCCTTCAGCGGCGCGAACTGGGTATCCATGGCCTTGCGGAAGCGCGCGTCTCCGGTATGGCGGTGCAGGGGCGCGAGCAGGGCGCCGGCGCGGATCATGTCGATATTGTAGGGCAGGGGCTGAAAGCTCGGCAGCCCGCCGTCCGGCGTGACGCGGGTCCGCATGTCGGCCAGGACATAATCCAGGAAGGCCTTGTCATCCGTGGCTTCGTAAAGCGCCAGGATACCGCTCCACACCACGCCGTCCTCATAGCCCCAGATGGTGGTCGAGGGCTCAAAATGCGTCAGATAGTGGGTGACGAACTTCGGAACATCTGGACCTAGCCGGGCCAGACTGTCCAGCGTGCCGGGCTGTAGCGGCAACGCCCGGCGCGCAGGATTGGCCACTGCTGTGCCCGCCTGAAGTATGGGCAAGAGCAACGTGGCGCCGGTGCAAAAGATCCGTCTGTCCATCCTGTATCTCCCTGCCCCATGGTAAATGGATAACGCGACCAAATGGCGATGTCCACTGGGTGCAGCCAAACTACAGGTTCGGGAAATAGGCCTTCGCTTCGGGCCGCCACAGCGATTTCAGTTCGGCGTAGGGTACGACATAGTATTCGCCCATGCAGGCGCCCATGACGTGCGGCAAGTCGGTCAGGGAAAAGACCAGCCCCTTGGCGTTGAACGACAGGCTGTAGCCATATCCCAGGTCCTCGGCCAGGCAGTCCGGGATATCGGCGCCACCGACGAACCACGGCGAAGTCGGCTTGAGCTTCGCCTTCAGCGCCGCGAACTGGGCGGTTTCGGGCGTCTCGTCACCCGCCTTCCAGCCGGGCGGCGTGTCGTACAGCTTAAGCAGCCGGTTCATGTCCAGCTGGCCACCCGTTTTCAGGTCATAGCCCTTCAGGTCCCAGAAGTTGTTGGGATGGGCGCCGCCGCAATAGGTGCTGCCTGCCTCTTCGACGAACATAAGGGCCGGCGTTGCATAGGCGACCTTGACCTCTATGTCCTCATATCCGCCAAAGCCTTCGATCTGGTCGTTCTCCTTGCGCATTTCCGCGCATTCGAGCGCGCCGGACTGATACTGGTAGCGGCGGACGTCGAGGCGGAGGTTTACCGCTTTCAGCATGGCCGGGTCGGGGTGCTGCGTCAGCCGGATGTAGCCGACGCCCGTGCCCCTGTGCGTAACCGTGCGGTAGCCGACGCTGCCGGCGCGCGTCTCGGGACCATTGACCAGGTCCGTGTCGTAGAGCCTTTGCAGGAACGGATTGCCGCCGGACGCCAGCTTGTCGTCCTCATCCCAGGGGGCCGAGGCCAGGGCGCCGGTATCTGTCAGCCGGTAGTCGCGCGCGGCGACGGGTTTCAGCGTCACCGGAATACGGGTGGGCTTGCGTGTGGCCTGCCACGTTCCGCTTAAGCCTTTGCCCGCGGCGCTGAGCGTAAGAGTGGCGGCGGGTGCGCACTCCGCCTCGAAGCAGGCCGGATCGAATTCGGTGAAGGTGAAGGCGGTCTTTCCGGCGGTGAGGGCGATCGGCGTGCGGTATTTGCTGTAGAAGTACTGGCCGGCGCGCTGGGTCTTTTGCCCTTCGCGATAGGTCACGATTTCCAGCACGATTGGGCTTTTGCCGATCGTGCCTTCATAGACCTCCTGCCGGACGGTCTGGGCGGCGGCGGGCAGGGCGAGGAGCGACAACAACACGGTGCTGAACAGACGCATGGCGAAACCCCCGGACATGTGATTTTGAGCAAGTCATATCACCGTCCGGGCAGAATGCTCAAGCAGAGCGAATTGACAGGTGCTCGGCAGCATATTTTAATGGCCTAATGACCGACGCACCCGTCAAAGGCCCCGCCTCATACTTCCCGTCCATCGAAAAGAAATACGGTCGCCCGGTTTCTGAATGGAAGGCTATTGTGCGCCAGCACTATCCGGCGAAGCACATGGAGCTGGTGGCGATGCTCAAGACCGACCATGGCCTGGGCCACGGCCACGCCAACGCAATCGTCGCGCACACCCTGGCCGAGGACAAGGCTTAAGGCCTACGCCGCCGTGGCGAAACCGTCCAGTTGCGCCTTGAGGGCCCGCTGGAAGGCGGGGCGTGCCTCGCAGCGTTCCTTATAGGCTTTCAGCTTCGGGAAACCGTCGATCAGGTGTGTGTCGTCGATGATGCGCAATACGTCGGCCATCATCAGATCGCCGACCGTAAAGCGGCCTTCAAGATAGTCCTTGTCGCCCAGGGCGTCCTGCAGAGACGCCAGCCGCCGGCGCGTGAACTTTTCGACCTGCGGCCGGCGCTCCTTCGCCCAGGCGTCGTCCTTGTGGAAGAAGGTGATTTCGCCCAACTGCTGGACGGCGGTTTCGACCGAGTTGAGCGCGGCGAACACCCATGCGGTCGCGCGCATGCGGCCAATGCGGTCCTGAGGCATCAGAGCTTCACTCTGTTCGGCGACGTAGAGGGCGATGGCGCCGCTTTCGAACAGGGTCAGTCCGTCTTCCTCGATGGCTGGCGCCTGGCCGAAGGGCTGACGCGCCAGATGTTCAGGCGAGTGCTGTTCGCGCCCGAGCGCGACGTAACGGACATCGTAGGGCAGGTTTGCCTCCTCGAGCGCCCAGCGGACGCGAAAGGCGCGCATCAGGGGCGCCGCGAAATCGGGAACCCAGGCATAGGTGGTGAGCGTGATCATATGCGGATACCCTGGCTTTCGGCGATGGCGAGATTTTCGATGTAGATCTGTTGTTTGTTGATAAGCGAGTTCCAGCCGCCGACGTGGCTGTCGCGGATGACGGTGTCCGAGAACGGGGTCTGGTGGAAACTTTGGACCGTGACGCCGTTTCGTTCCATAAAGGTGACGGTGACGACCGTGTCGAGGTCGCGGCCGGAGTCCTCGTCCCAGGCGAACGTAAAGACGATACGTTTGTCAGGCTCGACTTCGCGAATAACCCCACCCATGCGCGAAACCCGGCGGTTATAGGTTTTCGAAGCCATGGTCGCGCGCCACGGACGGCCGGGAGAAAGCTCCCAGTCGAGTTCGATGCAGGTGAACATTTCCGGTCCCCACCACCGGATCATGTGATCGCGGCTTTCCCACATGCGCCAGACCAGTGCCAGTGGCGCTTCGAAGGTGCGGTCGAGGCGCAGTTCGTCATCGACCGTCGCGCGGTTGCGCAACTCCGGTTCTGCGGTTTCGGTCATTGCGGCTCTCCTGTCGGTGCGGGCTTTTGCTGGATCAGTTGCAGATAGGCGTCCATGCGATCGAACGAGCCGTCCCAGAAGCGGCGGTAATCCGCCAGCCAGCTGTCGATCTCTTTCAGGGGCGCCGTTTCGAGAAGGCATGGCCGCCACTGCGCTTCGCGGCCCCGGGAAATCAGGCCGGCCGCCTCCAGCACCTTCAGATGGCGTGAAATGGCGGGCAGCGATATGTCGAAGGGGCTGGCCAGGTCGTTGACCGTGGCTTCACCCTGGCTGAGCCGGGCGAGGATGGCGCGCCGCGTGGGGTCGGCAAGCGCGGAAAGTGTTTGAGAAAGCTTGTCCATGCACTTTATTTAACATATATGTTAATTAACGCAAGTGTTAAATAAAATATTTGCCGGTCGACGCGGCACCGTTCTCGTAAACCGTTACGCGACCAGGCAAAAAAAAACGGGAGGTCGTGAAACCTCCCGTCTTGCGGTCATGCCGTCCGAAGCCGGACGGACGTGGATCGTTGTTTAGAACGCGAAGTCCGACGACGAAACCGAAGCCACGCCCTTAAGCAGGACCGAGTCCGAACCGTAGGTGACGGTCGTGCCGGCGGCGGTCGTCGTGATGACAAGGTCGCCGAACGACAGGCCGGTCGCAGTCAGGTCGACCAGGTCCGTGCCGCTGACGAAGTCGACGATCGTGTCCTTGCCGTCGCCGAAGCCGAAGACGAACAGGTCCGAGTCGGCGCCGCCGGCCAGCAGGTCGTTGCCGATGCCGCCCTTGAGGACGTCGTTGCCGGCATCGCCCATCAGGCGGTCATTGCCGGCGCCGCCCAGCACGATGTCGTCGCCGTCGCGGCCATAGACGATGTCGTCGCCAGCACCGCCGTCGACGCGGTCATCGCCCTTGCCGGCGGTGATCTTGTCGTTGCCGGCGTCGCCGGTGATGAAGTCGTTGCCGGTGCCGCTGTTGACGATGTCGTCGCCGGCCTTGGCGCGGATCGATTCCGCGCCGGTGGTGCCGGTCAGGACGTCGTCGGTCTTTTGGCCTTCGATTTGCGGGTTCGTGTAAGAGGTCATGGTTTATCCATTCATAACAGATGTGGTTAAGCGCAGAAGTCGTCCCGAAACGGGATCGTCAGGCCTGGACTGGCAAGAACCGTACCGGCGGTAACAGGTGCACAGTGACGGACGGGCGGGGCCCATGAGTTGCAACGTGGCGCTAGGGGAATCGCGGCGTCTGTATTAGGGTGCGCCGCCGGAATGCGATCACCCGAAGCCATCCATGGAGATGTCATGAAAGTCCTCATACGCCTAGGCCTCGCGCTGACGCTCGCCGCCACGCCCGCCCTTGCCGGCGAAGCGAAGTGGGAACCGATCTTCGACGGAAAGACGCTTTCGGGATGGACGCCAAAGATCGCCGGTTACAAGGTCGGCGAAGACCCGCGTCACACCTTCGTGGTAAAGGACGGCGCAATCCGCGTCTCCTACGCCGGCTACAACGGAAAGTTCGGCAATGCATACGGCCACCTGTTCTGGAAGGAGCCGTTGGCGTCCTACCGCCTGCGCTTCGAATACCGGTTGTTTGGCGAAGCCCTGCCGGACGTCAAGGTCTGGGAGGTCAGCAATTCGGGGGTGATGTTCCACGCCCAGGCGCCGGAAACCGAGCGCTTCGACCAGGCCTTCCCGGTCAGCCTGGAATACCAGATCCTTGGCGTTCCGCGTCCGACAAAAGAGCCGACCGGGAACCTGTGCACCCCCGGGACGACGGTGGTTGTCGACGGTAAACGCGATCCGCGCCACTGCATCCTGTCGTCTTCGCCCCTTCTGTCCGTGGGGGAATGGACCCGCGGCGAAATCGAAGTCCTGCCAAACGGCGAGATCACCCACTTCGTCAATGGCAAGGTCGTGCTGCGCTATTCGGCGGCGGAGCTTGATCCCGCCGACAAGGATGCGCAGGTGCTGATCAGCGGGGCAGGGGGCACTTTGGCGCTTAAGAAAGGCTATATCGCCCTCCAGGCCGAGGGCCAGCAGATCGAGTTCCGCAAGCTTGAGATTCAGCGGCTGGACTGAAGGCCGGGAGCCTGTCAATCCAGTGACCGTTGTTCGGCTGCACGACCTATAGCTGCGTCAGGATCGTCCTGTCGGTGATCTTGTCTTCATCGACCAGCAGGAAGGCCTTGGCCAGGATGGTTGACAGCGTGCCGTCGCCGGTAAACGGCAGCTTCAGCCCATTGGCTTCGGACGGCGCCCGGTCCGGCACGATGCACAGATAACGGTTGTCGGGCAGGATCTGGATATTGCCCGAGCCGAAATGGATGGCGTATTTCTGCCGCTTGCCCGTCACGACAAGGAACTTGCCGCTGATCTCAAGGCGATCGCGGATCGACAGGCGGGGCGCCAGTTGCGCGATCAGTTCCTTGCGCGTCTCGGCGCTTTGGCCCAGCTCACCGAAGGCCCATTCGCGCCAGTAGCCGCCGAAACGCCCGGCGGGACCGCCGTCCGTCCAGCCCGGATCGTTAGCGACGCTTGTCACGGCGACGAACAGGTCAACATCGCGCAGGGCTTCGGAAAAGACGATGGGCGGAACATCGACAAGCGCTACCGGCTGATGGTGGGCATCGAGGAAGCGCACCTGGTCGGTCGCCAGGTGCAGGGCGATGGCGGCCTCCGTCTGTCGGCCCTCGACGGCCTCGACGCTGTACTGGACGGTCAGGCCGACCCTGGGCAGGACGCGTTCAGGGATGTTGAAACTGTCCCAGCCGCCCATCAGGCCATAGCTCCAGCCGCGCGCATGGCACAGGGCGCGGAACTGATGCTGGCGCAGGATGTGGGCGGCGAAGCGGTTGGAATAGCCGTGCGTGCGCCGTTCGGCGTCGGTCAGCACGTAGATCTCGCGGTGCGCCTGCTTGACCGGCTGGGTAATGCCTTGCGTCACGATATGGCCGCGCCAGGCCAGCACCTCTTCGGGCCTGGCGTCGAGCGGGTGCCACAGCCGGACTTCGGCGTCGGGGGAGGGTGTGACAGGCCTGCCCTCGACGTCGCGCAGGCCATCGCCGGCGGTCATGACGGCCGTGCCGCCGATCTTCCAGATCAAGGAAGCGACAATGGGTCGCCGCAGCGGATGGTCGCGAAAGTGCCGCGCCCAGTTGGAAAACGTCCAACTGCGGTCCTCCAGCCACGACGCTTCAAGGCGCAGGGCCTGGGAAGCGCGGGCGGTTTCGATCTCCTTGGCGCGGTTGCGCACCGCCGTCAGTTCGGAGGCGTGGTCGCTCTTGATGTTCGCCGGGGCGGCCTTGACCGCCTTGCCGGCGGCGTTTTGCCAGCTGAGGTCGGTATCGGTCGCCGTCAGGCGGATCGTGGCTGTGGCGTCGCCCGCCTGCGTGACCAGCACGCCGTCGTCGTCGAGGCCGAAATCCGGCAGCGAAAGGTCTTCGAGCGCTTCGACAGATTGTCCTGTCTTGTCAGCCAGTTCGGCCAATCGGCTCTCGATCAGCTTTCGCGCCGAAGGGTACTTGATCGCGCTCCTGAGGCGGATCAGTTCGGCGGCCGCCATCGGCTCGGAGGCGCGCTCGGACAGGGCCCACAGGGCGGCATTACCCAGCTTGACCGACCGCGCGCCGAAGTTCGGCACCTTGCGGAAGCACTTTTCGCAGAAGCGGCCAAGCGCGCCCGCGACCTCGGGGCCAGGCATGAGGACGGACGCCCAGACGAGGCCTTTCAGGATGTCGAGGCTGAGATCAATGATTGACGGATCGGGCGTGGTGGTGCTCAGCCAGTGCAGGGTCCGCGCTTCGGCGGCGTCAAGGCCGGCCGCGTCCAGCGCCGCCTTCGCGCTGTCCAGCCATTTGCGCGACGGCTTGGCCTTGTCTCCGGCGTCGGCGGCCAGCGCCATAAGGGCGGTCGTGGCGGTTTTCGTATCCGGATCAAGTGTTTCCAGATAATCTCTAACGTCATCTGCGAACGGACCATTCGGCAGGTTCGCCTGCTCGGGCGCTTCCCCCAGCAGGCGGTCAATCCGGTCGGCGATTTCGACCAGGGCCCTGGTGGGCGGCTGGTCGGCCCATCGTGGCCGCAGGGCCGCATCCCGCGCCCCTTTGAGACTTGCGCGCAAGGACAACGGCAGGGGCTGCTGCTCTGACAGCCGCTCGACGGCGCCCAGGATCGGTTTGGCGGGAAAGACGGGTTCGAGGTAACCGTCCCTTTGCCAGGCATCGACGATAAGCGTCAGGTCGTCGCCGTCGAACGGCAGGCGAAGGCGCATCAGCTCGGCGGCGATGAAGTTGCGCGCGCCGTCGACCCGGTGCGGGCCGAGGTTGGCAATCGAAAGCGCCCGTTCGGTCTTCTCGGGATCGGCGCGCAAGGCTGCCCGCAAGGTTTCGACCTGCCGCGCCTGGGTGTCCTTCATGAGGGCCTGCCAGCGCGGCGAACCGCCAAGCGGCGTCATGCCGTAGCCGTCCGCCAGGGTTTCGCGGCAGATCTGCGTGAACGCCTGCTCGCCCGGACCGGATGAGGCCGGGGCGGAGGTTACAGGTGTCGGAGTGTCGGGGCCTGACTTGCCGAAGAGGCGGCGCAGGAAGTCCATCAGCCACCTACCAGCGGGGTGAGATAGAGGAAGACGACTTCGGCGTCGGGTGTCAGTGCGACCTCTTCGTCCAGCTCTTCGAGCTGCCGGTCGTTGAACAGCAATATGAAGCGGTTCCGGCCGAAGGCTTCGATGGCGCGCGCCGTTTCCTTTTCAGCGTCGATCGGCTTCGGCCTGCGCTGGACAGCTGGGGCCGGATTGAGAATGGCTTCGGCGGAACCGTCCTCGGCCGAGACCAGGAACGAGCGTACGACAGTGGCGGCGTTGGCATTGCGGCTGTTCAGCTCGGCAACCTCCGCTTCAACGCGGCGCCGGATGATTTCGCGCGCCGATACACGCTCGGACGCCAACCGCAGGTCGGCGGCCCGGACACGGCCGGGCGCCCGCCCGCCGAAATGTTCATCGACAATCTTGAGCAGCGCGGCCATGTGTCCTCCACTGATCACAAGAGATTAGTGCCGCCCTGACCGGAGTGCAATACCGCCTTTCACCACCCTGCCTTGTTTGGCGCTGGAACTTATCGCTTATTCCGTCACGCTCACCTTCTTCACCACCTTACCGGCGTCATCCAGCATATGGATTTCCGGATTGCCGTCTGCGGCGACGAGAAGCTGCAGGCGGGGCCGGCCCCTGGCGTCATTGAGGACAAGGGCCGATGCCTTGTCCCGCGTCGTGCCCAGATAGATCCTTGGCTGGGCCAGCCGGCCTTCGTCCGCCAGCCGTTGCCAGTAGGCACGGCGCTCGGCCGCCGGCAGCTTCCGGGCTTCCGCGGTGAAACGGCTCATGTCGGCGCTCGAGGCCGTCGTGTGGACCGGCACATCGTTGATGACAAGTGATGAACTCGATGCCTTCTCCGTATCGGTATGCAGCAGTTGCAGGGCCTGGTCCTGGCGGAAGCGGTCGAAGGTGAGCGACAGGCCGGCGGAAATCCTGCCATCGGCGTCTTGGCGGCCGTTCTGGATCAGGCCGCCGTTTTCGCTGCCTTCGTCGTTGATGAAGATCATGCCGGCCTTGTTGGCGCGGTCCGGGTGCGGTCGTTCGACGCCCTGTTCGTAAAGGCCGGGAAAGCGGGCGCGGCTGGAAATGATCATCCGCTTGGTGCCGTCCGGCTCGACGATATTGACGCGGCCAACGGTGATCTCGTCGAAGTGCGCGTGGTTCGAAGCCTTGGCGCCGCACAGCATGGCGACAGCGCCGATCGCTGCGGCCGATGTGATGCAGCCGGTGAAAAAGGGATGAAATTTGAACATGTTGGTATCCCGGTTGTGGTGATGATGATCCAGGCCTATCCGGATGTTCGTCAGGTGACCAGTTACAGTTTGGTAAGGCCGGGGAGCGGCACGGCGCCTTTGGCGTCGAACACGCCGCTTGACGGCTTCGGACAGGCGGCTCACCCTTGCGTCATGACGATACGCCTGTCTTTCCTGGCCCTAGCCCTGTCCCTGCTGGCCGCGCCGGTCGCCGCTGAAACCGTGCGGCCCGTGGCCGGCCAGGGCTGGTGGGCCTTCACGCCCGCCGAAGACGGCTTCGACCCGGCGTCGAAACTTGATCTGCGCAGCCTGAATGAAGACATTGCCGGCCAGCACGGGTTTATCCGGTTGAGCGGAGACGGCGAAAGCTTCGTGCGTGGCGACGGTCAGCCGATCCGTTTCTGGGGCGGCACGGTCTCAGCCGAAGGCAGCCACGCCGACATCGACCGCATGGCGCGCTTCCTGGCCAAACGCGGCGTCAACATGGTGCGCTGGCATGGCAATCTGGCGCCCACCGACCGGCGCGATTCGAAGATCACCGACGTCAACGAAGCGGCCCTGGACCAGCTCTTCTATCTGGTCGCCGCCATGAAGAAGGAAGGCATCTACGTCACGGTCTCGCCGTACTGGGCCTTCTTCGACCGCATGCACGATGCGACCGGCGCGCGCACCCAGCCCGGCTGGCCGCTGCCGCGCAATCCTGAGGCCAATACCACGACCGGCCTTCTGTTCTACGATCCGGTCATGATCGACGCGTACCGCAACTGGATGGAAGCGCTTTTCCTGCGTGAAAATCCCTATACCGGCAAGGCCTTGCGCGATGATCCCGCCGTCGCCGTCTTCCAGATCCAGAACGAGGACTCGCTTTTGTTCTGGACCTTCAACGACATAAGGGGCGCCGACCGCGACCAGCTGGAACGAACGTTCGGAGATTGGCTAAAGCAGAAATACCCGACGCTTCAGGCCGCCAAGGCCGAGTGGGACGGCGCTGAGGCCAAGGGAGCACTTAATCCGGATCGTCCCGACAAGGGCATGATGGCCCTGCCCAATATCTATGAACTCACACAAGGCGCGCCCGAAGGTGGCCTGGAACGGCGCTACGCCGACACCACCCAGTTCCTGACCGAAACCATGTACCGCTTCAATCGCGGCATGCAGCACTGGCTGCGCTATGAACTGGCGGTGACCAGCCTGATCAATGCCGGAAACTGGCGCACGGCCAGCATGGAACGGCTGAACGACGCCGAACGCTACAGCTACGCCGCAACCGATGTCATCGCGGTCAATCGTTACGTCACCGGCCGCCATGAGGGCAGTGACACCGTCAGCTGGGCGGTCAAGGCGGGTGACCGCTACACCGATGTTTCGACCCTGACCGATCCAGGCAGTTTCCCCCTGGCTGTCAAACAGCCCGCCGGTCATCCGATGATGGTGACGGAATCGCTATGGGTGCCGCCGACCGCCTATGAAAGCGAAGCGCCTTTCCTGGTCTCGGCGCTGCAGTCGCTGGGCGGGGTCGACGCCTATTACTGGTTCCATCTCGGCGGCAAGGGAGAATGGGACCAGCCGCGCAGCGCCAACGGCCACATGCCTTCGATTGGCAAGTGGATCGCCAATTCGCCCATGACGCTGGGCCAGTTTCCGGCCGCGGCCCTGATGTACCGCCAGGGCTACATCGATCCGGCGCCGGCGGCGGTGGTCGAACACCGCACCCTCGATGACCTGTGGCAGCGCAAGGTGCCCTTGATAGCGGAGGAGGGCGGGTTCGATCCCAACCGCGATTCCGCACCCTATGTCCGAAACGGCGTCGGCACCGTGTCGCCGCTGGCCTACCTGGCTGGTCCGGTCAAGGTGGTCTACGGATCGGACGCAAGGGACGAGGTCGCCGACCTGGGCGGCCAGATCGACAGCGTGCATGGCACTGTCACCAGCCTCGGCGGGGCCGTGACCTGGAGCTACAGCGACGGCATAGCGCGGCTGGATACGCCGAAGGCCCAGGGCGTTACCGGCTTCCTCAGCAAGGCCCGCGACTTCCGCCTGAGCGCCGTCGCGATCGTCTCGGACAATGCCTATGCCACCATCCTGGCCGTCAGCCTGGATGGTCTGCCGTTGCGCGACAGCCGAAAGGTCCTGATGCAGGCGGGCACCCAGGCGCGACCGACGGGCTGGATCGATACGGATGCCGTCTGGAGTGATGGCGACGGCAAGGCCGTCACCGGCCGGCAAATCACCGAGCATGGCGCGGCGCCATGGCTGGTCGCGGACACGCGCGCCACGGTGCGCATCGACAATCCCGCGCTGAAACGGGCAACCGTCCTGGACGCCAACGGCCTGGCCACGGCGGTCGCCAGCGTCCGGTCTTCAGCGGACGGAATAACGGTCAGCCTTCCGAAAGACGGCCTGTATGTGCTTGTCGAGCCCTGACCTGTCGCCACGCCTTTATTGATTCTGGCGCTTTGGCGGAACGATGTTACATTCGGTCGCCCGCCGGGCAAGCGCGGGACCGGGGCAGGGAATGACACAGACATCAGACAAGGGTTGGCTGCGGCGCGGCCTGCTGGCGGCAGGCCTATCTTTGAGCGCGCTGCCGCAGATCGGCGTGGCGCAGATACTGAACGCCCAGGCGGCGAAACAGATTGAGCCGGACGGCAAGAAGGGCATCCGGCTGGCCGCGCGCGAAGACCCGGGGCAAAGGATGACCGTCGAAGTCATGATCGATGACCAGGGACCGTTTCGCTTTGTGGTCGATACGGCCGCGGAACGTTCGGTGCTTTCCGACGACGTCGCCGCCCGCCTGGGCCTGACGGCGGGGCCGTCGGTCATGGTGTCCGGCATCGCCCGGCGTATCTCCGCGCCCACCGTAGCGGTCCGCGAACTGGCGTTCGGCCCGTTCCGGCGCCAGGGCATGAAGCTGCCTGTCCTGCCCAGGGCGTCGGTAATGTCCGATGGCTATCTGGGGCTCGATGCCATCGACGGCACGCGCGTGACGTTCGACTTCGCCAATCGTGCGATACGCATCGAAGAAGCTGGCCGCGAACACTCCGGCGACGGTGCCGAAGCCCGGCCCGACGTCACCCATGTTCGCGCCAGAGGCAGTGGCGGTTATCTCAGGGTCATGGACTGCTTGGCCGACAGCGTCGCGGCTATTGCCTTCATCGACACGGGCGCCGAGGTTTCGATCGGGAATATCTCGTTGATGAACGCTCTGGCGGCGCGTAACAAGATTTTCGCCCCCCAGGCCAATGTCATCCTGACCGGCGTGACCGGCGGCGAAATCACCGGCCAGGCCGTCCCCATCGGGCGCATAAGGTTGCAGAACCTGGCCTTCACCAACGGCACCCTGATCATCGCCGACGTGCCGGACTTTACCCTGTGGAAGGTCCGGCAGCGGCCGGCCCTGCTGATCGGCATGGACTATCTGCGCCAGTTCGCTTCGGTGACGCTCGATTATCGCGCCAGGGACATCCGCTTCGAACTGAGCGCCGCCCCGCCGCAAGCCCTGCCGGGCGTCAGCATCGAAGTCGCGGTGTGATCTTTCCGCGAAGCATGGCGCCGGCCGTGACTTCACGGAGAACGTGCTTGCGCGGAAACATCATTGGGCTCCGGCGGCCGGGGGGCTGGGGATCGCTTCGGCTCTTGCCCTTTCGTCGGCGGTCAGACCGGGTTCCAGCACTGTGGCGGCGTCACGGCCTGCTTCCAGGCCGGCCCGTTCTGCCAACCGGAACAGGGCGTAGGCCGTGGCCCGGTCTTTGTCGCCGCCTTCGCCGTTCAGGAACATGACGCCCAGGTTGAGCACTGCCTGCGGGTCGCCGTTTTCAGCGGCGCGCAGGAACCAGCGGCGCGCCATGGTCAGGTCCTTGCCGACGATTTCACCGGTGTAGAAGTAGGTGCCGAGCGCGGTCTGGGCCTCGGCGCTGCCTTTCAGCGCGGCTTCCTTGTAGTAGACGATAGCCTTCTGCGGGTCGGCAGCGACGATCCTGCCGTGGTCGTACAGGCGGCCGGATTCATAAAGCGCGTCCGGATGCCCGCGTTTGGCGGCTTCGAGCAGCCACTGCGCGCCTTCCTTCGGTTTGGCGGGGACGCCTTCGTCGCCGTCCAGCAGGATGATGCCGAGCTCGTACTGGGCGGGGGCGTAGCCGACTTCACCGGCCTTCTTGAAATATTTCACGGCCTTGGCGGTGCTTTCCTCGCCGCC
>CAMLLA010000068.1 GCA_946480525.1 uncultured Asticcacaulis sp.
CACGCTGAAACAGGCGCGCGCGGCCGCGCCCCGGTCGCTTGAGCTGGAAGGCCATGTCAGCGAAGCCGACATCCGCGCCTTGCCGGGCATCCGTCATGTCGAAGCCTCCGGGCCGGGAGAGGAGGGGGCGCATCTGTGGCATTGCGAACTGGAGCCGGGCGCCAGTCCTCATGCGGCGCTCAAGGCCGCGTTTCTGAAGGGGCTCGACATCACGCGCTTCGAAGCGCGCGAACCCAGCCTGCACGACGCCTTTATCGTCCTGACCAATTCACCAGCCGGGGGCAGCCATGTCTAAGACGTTCCTGATCGCGCGGCGCGAATACCTGGCCTTTGTGCGGACGGTCGGATTCTGGCTGTCCCTGTTCACCCTGCCGACCATATTTGCCGCCAGCGTCTTTATTCCGATGATGATGCGGCAGTCCGAACCTGTGCAGACCGTCGCGGTCATGGACCTGACCGGCGACGGCATTCGCGGCGATATGGAGGCCATCATCCGTGCCCAGGCGCCCAAGGGCAAGGACCGCGGCATGTTCGACAATGGCGGACTTAAGCTGGTCGCCACGCCGCCCGAACTCAGTGACGTCGCGACCGTGCCCGAAGCCGAGGCGAAGATCGCCGGCGTGCTGGCGTCGGGCCAGGTGGACACGGTGGTGATTGCCAGCGATACCGGCGACCGGTTGAGCTTCCGCATCTGGTCCGTCGGGGCGCGCAAGGGCAGCGTGCAGAGCCTGGTATTGTGGGACCTGCACGGCCTGCAATATTACAAGATGGCGCGTATGAACGGCATCGACCCGAAACTGGCGCATGACATGCGGGACTCGCGCGCCGATATCGTCAGCCTGACGCCGCAAAGCGTCGCCGAGCCGAAGAAGGACGGGTTCGCGGAAGGCTTCCGCGACAATGGCGGCAAATTCATCGGCATCGCCTTCAGCTATATTACCTGGGTGTCGATCTTTTCGTCGTCGATGATCCTGCTGGGATCGGTCATCGAGGAGAAGTCGAGCAAGGTGCTTGAGGTCCTCCTGTCGTCGGCCTCAGCCGAATCGATTCTTCTGGGCAAGGTCCTCGGCGTGGCGGGCGTCATGCTGACTGTTGCGGCGCTATGGGCGGCGACGGCCGCGACGCTCAGCTATTACGGCTTCAGCGTCATGCCGCCCGAAACGGCCAGGGACGTGCAGGCGGTTCTGACCGGCCTGTTCTCTCCGACCCACATCGCGCTCCTGCTCACCTATTTCATGGGCGGCTATCTGATGTTCGGGGTCTTCTTCGCGGCCGTGGGCGCCTTCTGTGAAACGCAGAAGGACGCGCAGGCCATTATCGGTCCGACGACCATCGTGCTTATGATCCCGATGATGATGATGCAGGTGGCGTTTACCTCACCGGACCTGCCCATGCTGAAGTACATGTCGTGGTTTCCGTTGTTCACGCCTTTCCTGATGCCGCTGCGGCTTAGCCAGAACCTGCCGTGGTGGGAAATCGCCGGGACGCTGATGGGCATGGCCGTGGTCGGGCTATTCATGATCAATATGGGCCGTCGCGCCTTCCGTCACGGCGCGCTCTCTGGCGCCAAGCTGTCGTGGGGCAACCTTCTGGGGCTTGGGAAGCGGGAAGTCTGATCAGCGCCGGGGGAGCGGCCTTGGCTGCACGCCTTCCTTCGTCATCACGACCGGTTTGATCGTGCCGTCGGCGTTGAAATAGAGATGCTCGATCGCGACTTCGCGGTGGTTGCCGTTGTCGGTGCCTAATGGCCGGCGGTGGTAGGCGATATACCAGTCGTCGGTGCCGGGAATATTGACGACCGAATGATGACCGGCGCCGCGGGCGATATGGGGGTCCTGCTCAAGAATCTTGCCGATCCTCTTGAACGGCCCAAAGGGCGAGGTGCTCATGGCGTAGGCGACGCTGTAGTCCGGGCCGGTCCACTCTCCTTCGGACCACATCAGGTAATAGACGCCCTTGCGCTTGACCATGAAGGAGCCTTCGACATAGGCCGGGTCAGGCGTGATCTCCTTATAGGTTTCTCCATCGGGAAACGGGATAACGCTCAAAAGGTCCGGCGCCAGGCGGACGACATTGGCGTGCTTCCAACCGCCGTAATACATATAGATTTCGCCGTCGTCGTCCTTGAAGACCATCTGGTCGATCGGCTGGGCACCATTGTGGATCTGCCCGATCAAGGGCCGGCCGAGTGCATCCCTGAACGGGCCTTGGGGTTTGTCGCTGACCGCCACGCCGATGCCACCCAGCTGGTTGTTGGTCTTGATGTCGTTGGCGCCAAAGAAGAGGTAGTACTTGCCGTTATGTTCGACGGCCGACGGCGCCCAGACGGCATAGGCCGCCCAGCTGACATCCTTCACATCCAGTACGAAGTCATGGCGTTTCCAGTGGACCAGGTCATCGGAAGAGAAGGCGTCGAGAAAGGTCTGGGGCAGGAACGGCGGATAAATGCCCTGCGCCCTCTGCCATTTCTGACCGGCACTCAGGGTTTTCGACGCGCGCGGCGTTCCGGAATGATCGGAATAGGTCGGGTAAATCCAGTATTTCCCTGCGAATACCCGGATTTCCGGATCTGCGTACCAGCCTTCCACGGCGGGGTTTGCCGCATGTGCCGGCGCGCCGGAAGCGAGGGACAGGAAAAGGGATGCCGTCAGGGCGTGTCGAAACATGGGTCACCTGCTGAAGATGTCTCACGCTACGACACCCGTGACGGTATCCGCTACAACAAAAAACCTCCCGCCTGGACGGGAGGTTTTTTATGCGCTCAAGCCGGGTGTTACTGGACTTCCGGCTTGTCGGCGGCGTCCGTCGGGTTCGAATTCGTACCCGGCTTGCCTTCGTCGGGCAGCGAATCAACCGTGCTGTTCGGCAGGTTGGGTGTTTCGGTCTGCGATGGCGGCAGCGTCGAATCGTCGGTCGGGGCGACCGTATCGCCCGTAGCGGTCGACGGCGTCGGCGAAGCGACCGAACCGGCGGCAACAGAGCTGTTGTCGGTGGTGCGCAGGCCGGTGTCGCTCGATGCGGCCAGGCTGGTCGACGGCAGGCCCTGAAGCTGCTGCTGATTCAGTTCGGCGGTGATCTTGTTTGCCGCCTTGCGGCTCATGCGGTTATTTTCGGCCTTGCTGCGGACGGGGGCAGTGGGCTCGGTCGACGCCGTATCGCTGATGCCGGTATTGGCCTGGGCGGGTTCTGCCGTGGCAACGCCGGCGTCGGTCTGCGCCTGGACTGGCGCCGCCTGGTCAGCGGTGCCGATGCTGTTGGTGCTGGTTTGGGCCTGGGCAATGCCGGCGGCAGCCAGGGTCATTACGGCGGCGGCTGTCATCAGTTGGATCTTGAACATAGTCTCACCTCGATTATGCGCAGTCCGGAAAATCGTCCCGGGAGTTGAACCGGGACGCGTTGGGGGGAGGAACTGCGCGACAAATGAACACTCATAATATTGCCCGTTTTGGCGGATTGCCGGCCGGGCCATACACCGCCCGCCAATGCAGGCAGGAGTGGTCGCAGTGTCCTAGGTCGCGGATAAAGAGTTAAGCCGCATCACGCCGGAGGTGACAAAATCCGGGTAAAAAAAGCCCCGGCGCCAGTGTGGCGCCGGGGTTCAGGGTATCAGGTTGTGGGCCGGTTACCAGACGTCGTAGATGACGTCGAGGATTTCACCGGTCCGAAGGTCGATCAGGACGGCATCCTGGCCGACGAAGAACCAACCGCAGCCATAGGGCGGGGAGGGCAGGCCGTAATAATCCCAGTCGTAGATGCGATAGCTGTAGAAGTAGCTCGGCAGGACTTCGCCGCGCGCCCAGCGGTAGTTGTAGTAGCTGTCCGGGACCCGGTAATAGCCGCGCCCGGGGAAAAAGTAGAAGCCGAGGCGGACGCCGCTGTAGGAGCGCCAGCGGTTGTCGTTGCGGTAGTCGAAGCGTCGGCCGCCGTGGTTGCCGTTCCATCCGCCGCGATCGCGGTCGCGGTTCCAGCCGCCATTGTTCCGGTCGTTGCGATCGCGGTCCCGATCGTGATTACGTCCGTCATTATCACGGCGCCCGTCGTTGTCGCGCCGCCCGTCATTGTCACGGCGACCATCGTCGCCGCGATTGCCTTGCCAGCCGCCGTTGGGGCGTCCATCGCGCCGACCATCATTGTCCCGGTCGCGTGCCCCGCCAATGCTGCCGCCAGATGCGCCGCCGCCAGGTGTGGTGGTGCCGGGCGTGCCGTTATTGCCGCGATTACCCTGCCAGCCGCCGCCAGTGCGACCGTCGCGCTGGCCGTCATTGTCCCGGTCACGACCGCCGCGCCAGCCGCCGGAGTTCGGCGTTCCAGTCGCGCCGTCATTGCCGCGATTGCCACGCCAGCCGGAACTGCGGCCGTCATTGCTGTCGGGCGTGGCCTGGTATCCGCCATTATTGCGCGGAGAATTGTCGCGGCCGTCATTGCCACGGCTGCCGCGGCCGCCACCATCGCCTGAACTGCGGGATTGGCGGTTGCCATCGCTTTGGCGTCCGCCGCCAGAATTCCCGCTCGACCTGGGCGCTGGCGGCTGTGAGACGGGTGCGCTGGCGCGACTGCCATCGTCGCCGCGGTCGCGGTTGGGCACGCCGCGCAGGCCGCCATGCGGTGCCTTTTCACGGTCGGCGGCAAAGCTGTATGACGGCGGGACGGCAAGGCTCATCAAAAGGATGAATGCCAGTCCGGGCACGGCCAGTTTAGCCTTTTTTGCGTTCATAGGTTTCCTCATTGTCCAGCCAGGTCACCGTTTTAGGCGGCTTTACGCGTACCTGGGACGCTGGGCGATAACCATTATCGTCTTGAGCACTTTTATGACTCCGGCGATGTGAACCGAACCTGAACGGATTGCGGCCGGTTTTCGGCGGTTAAACAAGGATTGATTTCAACCGGTCTGCTGACCGAAGATGCAATTCGACTGGGTCATTAATCATGATCTTAATTCGATGCGCAGCTATGATGTGTGTATTGGTGCAAATGTTGACGTATAATAAGTAATTTATACTTTAAAATTTACGGACAAGTAATGGGTAAATGTTTATACATTAAGGAATATTTTAATATTAATTTGTCGTTTACATAAAAAATTCAATCTAAATTTTGATGTTAACTTTAATTTCACGGGCGGGTGTTGAAATCGTCGTTATCAACTCTTGTGGAGACGCGCCAGAACAGCGCGGCATCAAAACGATGAATACGACCGAAGTCCAAACCCTTCCCCTGCCGACCCCTGAAATGTCGGGTGACGAACTTTTCCGTCTGGGCATGATGTACTCGACCGGCCAGGGCGGCGCGCCGCTCGACATGATCTCGGCGCACATGATGTTCAACCTGGCTGCCATGCGCGGCTCGATGGAAGCCAGCGTCTATCGCCGTGAACTGTCGCGCGAAATGGACCGCGAAGACATCGCCGAAGCGCAAAAGGCCGCCCGCCAGTGGATCGACGCCGGCCGCATCGGCTTGGCCGCTTAATAGCGATCAAGGATCGCTATTAAGCTCATTTGCTTGGCGCTCAGTCGCCGCGCAGGCTTTCCTCGCATGAGCTCGGGCGCGCAGTCGCGCTTGCCAAGCCGCTTGGCGGCTTGGAGATCAGAGTTCGATATTGGGAGGTTGTGTCGTTTCGTTCTTAATTGAACGTGCGGTACATGAAGTAGTTCAGTATCCCACCCGGAATCAGCTGGTTGACCCACTGATCGACGAACACGCCGGCTTCGGCGATGCTGGTTCGCGGCACGAACAGGATGTCGAACCGGCGCAAGGCCGTCATCTGGCTGCGCTGCCCGTTGAGAATCGCCTTCAGGTCGATTGCCCGCCGCATGGCCCGGCCGTCATGCCCACGCCGGATAATCACGACCTTTTTTGATTTGGCCGTGGGCAGGAAGCCGCCGGCCGCCATCACCGCCTGGAGCGCGTCCATATCTCCCTGGATTTCGACCCAGCCCGGCGCGCGCACTTCGCCGCCGACGAGCACCCGCGTCGGCGCCGTGTCGCCAGGAAAGACGCTGACGTCCGGATAGCGCAGCACGCTGGCGTAGCGCGCGGAAATCTCCTGTTGAAGCTGCGGCACGGATTTGTAGGCCGCCATCACCTGACCGATCTGGGGCAGGGTGATGCGCCCGTCGGCGCCGACCTGGGTCTGGCGGTTGAGCTCCGGCGCCGAGGTTACGCTGATCTCAAGCTTGTCGCCGGGAAAGAACAGATAGAGCGGCTCGTCGTCCTGCCATTCCGAAAATTCGATCAGGGGGGCCTCTGCCTGACGCTGTCCCGCGCGCACGCCCACCGGCGCCATCGCGGTGGCGGTCAGGGTGGCAAGAATGAGTCGGCGCGTCAACATGGCGGGAAGGCTAATGCCACTTCCTGTGTCGGAAAAGCAAAATTGCTTGAGGGCAATGCTAAACCGGTAAAGTGGTAAAGATTCATTAATCGCGGCCAAGATAAGGTTAACGGTGCCGCCGGAATCGGCTGCACGGTGATTGGCAAGGACCCCAGACTCAATGCATCCAGGCAGGACCATGGACGAGCACGACCCTGCGCATTCGCGTAGCCGTGCTCAGGTCCGCCAGGCGAAACAGGGGGAGGGCCCAAGGAACAGTATGGCGAGCGGTAAACGACAGCTGCGGCTCGATCCGGCCGATATCCTCCCGCGTCTGCGGCGCGAGGTGTGGTTGATGCTGGCTGTCTTTATCGTCCTGTTCGGACTGGGCCTGGCGGCCGCCATGTCAATGCCGTCGACCTATACGGCCAATGCCAGCCTGCTGATGCAGGTTTCGAAGGACTACGTCTACGATCCGCTGGCGGGTGATGCGGCGCGCGGCGCCATTGCCGATATCGACCAGGTCGTGCAGTCCGAAGTCGAAATCCTCAATTCGAACGAGCTCAAGAAGCGCGTCATCGCCAAGGTTGGCTATCGGACGGTCATGCCGGACGCCCCGGAACTGTGGACGCCGAAGGGCGACGCTCAGGTGCGGGCCGCCGATGCGGCGGCGTTGAAGGTGCTGCAAGGCGGCTTCGAGGCCCAGACTGCCCCTGACAACAATGTCGTTCGTCTGCTGTTCAAGCATTCCGACGCCATGTCGGCGGCGCTGATCCTCAACGCCATTATCGACGAGTACCAGGTCTACCGCCTGGAGGTCTATCCGGACACTATCGGTCCGGCGCTGCAAAAACAGAAGACCGAGTTCGACCAGAAGCTGGCCGATGCCGACGCCGCCTACCAGAACTTCCTGACACAGCATGGGGTCGGAGACTTCGCCACCGCCAAGGCGACCTGGTCGAAAATCTATGACCAGGTGGTCGGGGACCTCTACGCTACGCGCTCCCAGATGGCGACCAACCGCGCCAAACTGGCCGAGGTCAGTTCGAACCTGAAGCGCCTGAGCCCCGAAATGAGCGTTGAGCGCAATCTCGACCTGTCAGTGCCGACGCGCATCCTGGCCTTACAGCAACAGCGCCAGGAAATGCTGGCGCGCTACCTGCCGGACTCACAGCCCATTCGCGACCTCGACCAGCAGATCGCCTCGCTGCAGGCCCTGATGAAATCGGGCGGCGGCGTTGGTGAAAAGGATCACCGCATCGGCGTCAACCCGATCTACCAGGATCTCGTCACCCAGCGCCTCAACCTCGAGGCCGAGACGGCGTCGCTGTCGGCGCGCGCCGCCCAGCTTCAGGCCCAGGCCGACGAAGCGACGCGCAAGATGCAGGAACTGCTCAGCATCGAAGCGCGCTTCACGACCCTGTCGAGTGAGCGGGACGCGCTGCAGACCAATATCCGCACCTTCACCCAGCGCATCCAGGAAAACCAGGCGCAGCGCGAAATGACCAAGAACAGCGACGAGGCGGTGCGCGTCGTCGAAATGGCCTCCCTGCCGGACAAGCCGAAGAGCCTGAAGCGCATCGTGATGGTCATGGCCTTTCTGGTCGCCGCCTTTACAGCCCTGTGCGCCGGCCTGCTGCGCGCGGTGACGCGGCGCGGGTTTGCCGATGCCGATGCGGCCGGGCGGTCGCTGGGCCTGCCCGTCCTGGCCCGTGCCGAGAACAAGATCGTCTGATGACCGACCTGACCCGCGAAATGGCCGAACTGGTATCGGCGCTGGGCCGTCCGGCAGCCGGCGGCAGCCGCGCCCTGATGTTCGTCTCGGCCCTGTCGGGCGAGGGTGTTTCCACGGTCGCGCGCGAATACGCCCGGTGCGAGGCGGCGTTTGCCGTGAAGCCGGTCTGGCTGGTCGATGCCGATCTCAGGGACCAGACCCAGATGCAGGCGCTGACCCAGGAACCGGCACGCTTCGGTCCGCCGGGAGCGCTTAGCCAGGCATCGCCCGATGGTTCGGCCTTTTTTACCCTGGCTCCGCCGGCGCGTGACGCGCAAGGCCGGCCGGTCGGGGATGATCGTTTCCTGGTCGCGCAACCCTTCCTAGACAAACGCCTGTGGGTCACGCGCTTCCGCGCCGAAAAACTGGCGCCGGGCCAGAGGGTAAAGCTGTTCGAGCAGACCGGCTACTGGGCAGCCCTGAGGAGCCACGCGGGCACCATTGTCGTAGACGCGCCCGCGGCTGATCGCTCCGTTCACGCCCTGCAACTGGCCGGGCTCATGGACGGCGTCGTCATGGTTGTCAGTGAAGGTGACGGCGACGTGCAAAGCCGGCTGGCGCTCAAGGCCGATCTCGAACAGGCGGGCGGTAAGGTTCTGGGCATCGTCTATAACCGCGCCCGGCCCCGCAACAGTTGGACGCCGCCGTGGACCGCCGGCCGCGCAAGGGCGTCGTGAAAAGCTTCATAGACGACTGGCGCGGCAACTGGCTGTCGCTGTTCTGCGCCGTCGCCGTCCTGCTGGTGTTCTCGCAAGCCTGGCAGGCGCCCTTGTTCGGCTACACGACCGGCAATACCGAAGCGGGCATGCTGATCCGCAACTTCTACTATCCCTTCTATCTGCTGGGTTTTGTTCTTTGCGTCATCTGCTGGCGGCCATTGCTGGATGCGACCTGGCGAACCGCGCTGCTCATGGCGTTGCTGGCCCTGGCCTGTGTGTCGGTCCTGTGGTCGATCGATCCGTCCGGCACGATGCGCAGGTGCGTCGCCATGGTGGTTACGGTATTGTGTGGCTACGCCATTGCCGCGCGCTTCGGCTGGAAACGCCTGTCGGAAGTTTTGGCGATCACCTTTACCATCGCCATGGCCGCTTCCTATTTCCTGGCCCTGTTCGTGCCGCAGCTCGGCCGTATGCAGGAACTCTTCCCCGGCGCGTGGCGCGGCGTCTGGCTGGAAAAGAACAATCTCGGTGCCATCATGGCGATTGGGTTCTGCGCCTCGGTGTCGGCCTCGCTGCACAATCCGTCGCGGCGTGTTTTCTGGTGGGGCGTGGCGGCCGCCATGGTGGTCCTGGTGATCATGTCACAATCCAAAACCGCGTTGGTGTCGCTGATGCTCGGTGCGTCCGGGATGATCTTCGTCTATTTGACGCAGCGCGGCCCGGTATTGGGCATCATACTGACCTGGCTGGCGGTGATGGTTGTGCTCTGCCTGGCGGGGTTCATGTGGTTCGCGCCGGAAAAGATATTCCTGCTGCTGGGCAAGGATCCGACGCTTACGGGGCGGACCTTCATCTGGGACGGCATCGAGCGTGTGGTCCGGGCGCGGCCGCTGCTGGGCTATGGGTACGGCGTGGTCTGGACGGATGAAAGCGCCTATGCGCCGCTGGCCAAGATCACCAAGGTCGCGGGGTTTCGCGCCTATCACGCCCATTCCTGCTGGTACGAGGTCTGGCTCGGCCTGGGCAGCGTCGGCCTTGTGCTGTGGGCGGCGGTCTTTATCGAGACCTGGGCAAAGGCCCTGTGGCGAACATGGCGCGGGGATTCCGGCTATTTTGCCTTGCCGATGATCGCCATCTACAGTTTGTCGAGCGTGACCGAGAGCATGGCGCTGGGGTGGAACGACCTGCGCTGGGCGCTGTTCGTCATGGTAGTTGTCAAGCTCTCGCTGCCGGGCGACAAGGACAGTATTGAAGTATAAGGGAGGTGGCTGATTCTATTTGGTTAATAATCGGCCCGAGGTTGTGTCTGTTTCCAATACGACTTTCAATGACGTATTTATAACGCAGGTTATGTGAAGGAGTTGCGTATGAGTACCGAAGACAGTCACCCTGTCGATGTCAAGGTTGGGGCCAATATTCGCAAACGCCGCAAGGAACTGCGACTGAGCCAACAACAACTGGCCGAATCCATCGGTCTTACCTTTCAGCAAGTGCAGAAGTATGAACGGGGCAGCAACCGCGTCAGCGCGTCCATGCTGTTTGAAATTTCTCGGACGCTAAAGGTCGCGCCTGCCTATTTCTTCGAGGAGGTCATGTCCGAAGCCGAAGATATCGGGCCGCTCGAAGCCGGTGTTGGAAAATTCCTGCAATCGGGTGAGGGTGTGGAGCTGGCGCAATGGTTCCCGAAGCTGACGCCCGCCCGGCGCCGCGCGGTGGTGGGCCTTGTCCGGTCTATGCTTCCGGAGCAGGACTGAGTTTTCGGCGCCTGAGGGTCAGACGGTAGTCGACAATGCCGAAGGCAAGGCAGATAAGCATTGCTGATCCGAGCCAGAAGGTTGTTGCCGTCACGAAAGCATACATCCCAAACGCCTTATATCCGGTCACGAAGTAGGTGACGAGGCCGTTGAGTATGCACATGCAGGTAATGAAGACCCACAGACGCCGCGAATGCAGAGCCAGAGCGACGAAGCCGATGAAGAGTAGCGTATCCACGGTCTTGACGTAGGCGCCTGGGCCAGGTCCATCGAATTGCGTGACGATCGGCGACAATATCCAGGTGAAGGCGATAAGGGCGGCGCCTTGTTTTTCGGTCGGGCCGCCCTTCCAGATTGCCCACACACCACACAGAATGGCGGCGACGTCGCCGCCATTCACCCATATGACATGCGCCAGTCTCCAGTCCATCAGGCCGCTTCGTTATCTCCAACGACGTGCAGGTGACCTGTCGTTTGCGGCGTTGGAGCGTCCTTGTCTTCGCGCTGGCCGCCCATGAAGCCGCCGCAGCCGATGCGCGTCTTGACGTCGTCCAGATGCCCGTGGACGCGGATGATCGAGGCGCGTGCGCCCGTCAGAATCGTCAGGGTTTGAGCCAGTTCGGTCATAGCGTCCTGACCTATCACGGCCGAGAGTTTTGAGTCCATGCGCATTCGCTCCAGCATGCTCATCAGGTTCGCGGTCTCGCAGATCCCGCTGGCTATCGTGTTTTCAGTCGCACGCAATTGCTCGGTGCCGCGGAGCACCAGTTCTGTTCGCTTCATATTTTCGGTCTTCCTGCCAGTTAATCGCCCAAGTCGCTAACCCGTGGACGGCTACAAGGGTTGGCCCGTCACATTGTAAATGGCCTGGACCATGGTCACTGCCATAAGGATCATCAGGATGGCGGCGAAGCCCAGAACGACGGTGCCGCCGGCGATGAACATCAGGCATTCCACTATGGTCAGGCCCTTCAGCCGTCTGCTGACCCAGTCCCATCTTCCGTTAGCCACGCTATGGCGGTCACCAGGCTGAACAGCGCCTTCTCCGGTCCATCGACCCGATAATGGTGCTGTATGCCCGCGACTGTGTCCGTTACGTGCGGCTGCTTCTGTGAGGCCGTCATCATTTTCAGAACTGTCTCCAGTTGGTTCCAGCTGATCATCATGACGTGTTGGTTCGATAAGGTGTGCTTGGTCATGTGCAAAGCTTTGCAGCGGTTTTGCAGGCTCGCCTATCACCTTCGTCAGGGGTCCCCCCTGGGGTGATTGATCTGCTTGAGCTTCATACGCAACAAGCGTTTGCGCGGCATCGCGCATACTGGGCGCACTGAGCCGGCGCCGCGCTTCATCGACGTGGGTCTTGACCGTGTGCTCGCTGATTTTGAGGATGCGCGCGATTTCCTTTGCCTGATATTGGCGAGCCGCCAGGCGCAGGATTTCTTTTTGACGCTTCGATAATGTCTCGACAGCGGACTTTTTGTCCATGGCGAGGAATCCCTCTGTATTCACCCTCCCTATGTTAACAAGGGTGGCCCGAGGTGCAATTGTTATTATGCCGCCCTGGTTGTCCCGGCCGCCAATGCCCGGCGCGCACCCTGTTCAAAGGTGACGATGTCAAGGCCTTGGTCAATCGCCTTGACGATCAGCCGCTCCAGAACCTGCGGCGTGCAGCCCCAGCTCGACGGGGTTTCACGGACATCATGCGTATAGAGAATCAGCCAGCTGTCGGTTGTCGCCGCCGCCCGTTCAAGCCAGGTTCGCGCCACCTGTTCACCGTCCGCGCCTTCGATGCCGACGGCGGGCGCTTGGTTCATGTCGGTGCCGGTCGTGATCAGGCCGTGGTGCAGGGCGCGCGAGGCAGCAAATCTGTCGGTGAGTACAGCCTTCGCGGCCGGTGAGACGTCGCCATAAGGATAGGCGAAGGTGCGCGGGGCAGGGACGCCCAACCGGACCAGCGTATCGCGGTTCTGGTCGAGTTCGGCTGTGATCGCCTTGCCGTTGGCCCGGCCGCAGTCGAGATGGGTCAGGGTGTGGCAGGCGATTTCGTGACCGGCGTCCGCCAGCCTCTGAATATCCGCCGCGTCGGTATAGCGGCCGAGGTGGCTTTCCTGGCCACTGAGGCCCGCCGAGATGAAATAGGTGCCGCGCACGCCATGACGTTCCAGGATCGCTGCCCCTTCATGCGCGGCGGACACCGGCGCATCGTCGAAGCTGATGGTAAGCAAGGGGCGGGCAAGGCCTTGCAAGCGGGCCGGCCTGGTCGTCACCAGCCGGGCCAGGCGGCGGCGAAGCTTGCCGTATAACGAGCGGTCGGCGCTATAGGGCTCCATCACACCACCTGGGCATAGAGGGCAGCGCGGTAGACGCGAAGCGCACCGGCACGCAGGCGCGCGGGCAGGACAGGGTTGAGGGCGGTCGACTTCAGCACGGCGCATGCAAATGAGAGCAGAGGCACAAACTTCAGTAATTTCGCGGCCTTATAGCTGGCATATTGCGAAACGACCTGAGGATGCTTGCGGATCACGCGGGCAAAGTTTCCGACCGATTGTTCGTATTTGCGTGCCAGGGTTTCGGGGCGGTCGAGGCCCATATGGGTCGCCGTATTGTCAATATGCTCGACCGGGAAGCGGGCGGCGACCCGCATGGCCCATTCGACGTCTTCCCAGCCCCAGCCGGTAAATTCGGGGTCCAGCCCTTCGGCGGCGAAGACGTCGCGCCGGATCAGAAGGTTGGATGTAAAGACGTACTTTTCCGGCATCAGGGACCGCTCCGCGGCGCTCAGGCAATCGCTGTGGCCGGCCAGCGCGCGGTGGACGTCGAATGCCTTGTCGGACGGCGCCTGGTCGAGCGAAAAGCCGCCGAATACAACGGCAGCGTCGCGCCGTGCCGTGTCCAGCCAGAGGTCGAGAAAGGCCGGATCATCGGGCAGCATATCGGAATCAAGGAACAGGAAATGCCCGCCGCGCGCCGCCTCGGTCAGGCGGTTACGACCGCGCGACCGGCCCTGGTTCCGGACAAGTGTTATCAGTTCGCAGGCCAGCGGCGAGGCGTCGATAAAGGTGCGGACCTCGGTGGTGATGTCCGGACGGTTTGAACCGTCATCGATCAGTATGACTTCAATGTCGTGGGGATCACGCGTCCGCAGGGCCTGCAAAAGTGCCAGGGGGCTTTCGTTGTAGAACGGGATTAG
>CAMLLA010000069.1 GCA_946480525.1 uncultured Asticcacaulis sp.
TGGAATTCTTGCCGTCAGACAGCCAGGACATGAACTTGCCCAGGTCGTTCGAAATGAAAGCGAAGAAGCCAGCATCACCGACGGCCTTTTCAAAGCCGGTATACGCGTCCTTCAGGTTTGACATCATGCCGGCAAACGTCTTCGACTGACGATCCATAGCGCCCTCGAAGCGCGTGTCGAAGATGTCCAGCAAGGCGTTCTCGATGTTCGTCGCCGTCTTTTTGGCGACAACCGTGATTTCCTTGCCGGCCTTCGAATAGGTGAACTTGACCTTGTCGCCTTGCTGCGCGGCCCGGACACCGAACTCCTTCAGCCGCTCAAACTCGCCGGTCTTGGCGTCGGCAAGCATCTCAACCGCCGCCATGTATTCCTTGTTCATGGCCGACGCGGCATTGCCCAGCGAGCGCATGGCACGGGTTTGCGGATCAATGCCGTAGGCAGTGAGCCGAACGTAGCCTTCCATGACCTGGTCCAGCTCGTAAGGCGTGCGCTTGGCAAAGTCCTGAACCCACGCCATAGCGGCGCGAGCTTTCTGCTGTGTGCCAAGGACGGTGACGAGCGTGGCCTCGTACTGTTCGAATTTGCTGTTGGTGTCGATGACACCTTTCAGCAAGCCGATACCGGAAAGGCCCGCGAGCGCCGTCCCGATCCAGCCGAAGCTCATAGCCAGGCCACGGTTCTTTTTTTGGGTTTTGGCGGCTTCTTCACCGAACAGCTGTACGGCGGCGATACCGTCACGGACGCCGCGCCGCAGGGAGCGGGCAGCGTCGCGGACCTTGTTGAATGTCTTGCCAAGGCCGTCTGTTACGGTCGTAATCTTACGCACCGGCGCCGTGATGCGATCGATGGCTTCAAAGACTGCCTTAAGTTTTAAGTTCGCCATGAATTCGGATCGCTTCTTCGTACCAGAACAGGAGTTCGTCTACGTCCATTGCCCAAAGGTCGGCCGGCCGCAGTTTCAGCTCAGACGCCGCTAGGTCGCTGATAATGCGGCGCCAATCTCCTGGAACCCTTCCATAAAACCCACGGTGACCTTCATCACCTCCGCAAAGTCTTCGGCCTCGAGCTTGTCGATCACGCGGCCTGGCTGATCAGTAATTTGGGCGGCAAACGCCATCAGCTTGCCGATTTCGCCCTTGTCCTTATCGAGCGCGCGGAAGTCGGCGCCCTGTGGCTTGCGGAAATGCAGGACGCTGACTTCCTGCTCCGACTCGTTGCCATCAGCGCCTCTTAAGAGCAGCTTTACAGGGCTCTTAAGAGGGACGGTGCGAGGTCCGTTTGTGATCTCGGCCATTAGATCATCTCCTGTGCGGGAACGCCTTCAATGGTCACCTTGACCTTGCCGCCAGCCGACAACACCGGCCGGTCGGTCGTCCAGGCGTTGGCGATGACGAAGGTCTGCCCGGTGTCCGTCTGGAATTGAACGGATTGGCCCGAGAAGGCGAAGTCCGACAAGCGATCGCCGACGCCGAAGGTGAACTCACACTCGATTTTCGACTGCACGATCTTCGAAGTGAAGCCGACCGAACTGGCCAGGTTGACGGTTTCGTTCGCCTCGCCACCAGGATCGAGCGTCGCGCCGGGGTGAGTTTCCCGATGCTGGCCGGCGACAAAAACTTTCGCCTCGCCAGAGAGTTTGCCTGCCATGAGAACGGCTCCTTACAAAACAGGTTGAATGAGGGCGGCGGTGACTTGCAGCCCGTTGATGAGGTCCGGCCGGATGCGAACATTGACGCGGCTGCGATCAGTGGCGTCCCGCTCGACAACCAGGGCGGCGATAAAGCCCTCCAGGTCCTCGATCAGAGCGGCCTCAGCCCAGAGACTGGCCAGCGCGACGATTTCCGCCTTGATCGTGCGCGGCGTGGCGACCTTCTGGCCAGGCGCATACGTCATGGTATCGTTGCCCAGCTTGTAGCGCGGGAACTGAGTGGCCAGACGGTTCTGAAGAGACCAGCTCAGATAGTAGAGGAGCAGGATCGAATTCAGGTCCTTCAGGCCGACATCGTCGACGCCTTGGGCGTTGGACTTGTAGGTGGTGACCATGCGCTCGATCGCGACTTCCCCGGCAGGCGTGACCACGAAGGTCGAGATGCCGGCTTCGAGAAGGAATTGGCGCTCTTGGCGGGTCAGGCGATTGGTCGAGCGCGGCGGCAAGACGTTCTTCAGCACGAGCGTGTTGAACGGCTGCCCAGGGTCGTTACGGGCGCTGAAAGAAACCTGCGCGGCCATCGCGGCAGCAACCGACCAGGGCGCGGTCGGCACCGCCTTCAAGCCGCCGATCGCGGCGTAAGGAGAGTTCCGAGCGTTGCCGAGGGTGGTCAGGTTGCCATAGCTATCCGACCGGAAGGAATAGGCTTCGCCGTAGTTCATCTTCAGGGCGCCGGCACGATCCGCCAGCGCCGCTTCAAAGACGGTAAGGTTGGCCGAATCCGTCCAGGGCGTCACGATGGCGCTGAAGGCCTCGTCGCCGATCGCGGTGATCACGGCAGACGCGTCCGGGTTCCCGGCGCCGTTGGCGAAGGCTGTCGGCGTGATGGTCAGACCGGTCGGCGTGACGTCGCCCGGATGATAGTTGTAGTCGAGGCTGAGATAGTTGCCCTCAATGCCTTTGTGCCGGGCCGTCAAGGTAACGACGGCCGCAGCGGCTGCGGCCGTCACGCTCAGGTCATCGACCGCGTTGATCGCGGCAGCGACGGCCGTCGCGATCGAGGCCAGGGACTGAGCGGCGGTTACCGCGACCTGAATATATTTGTCTTCGACCAGGAGGGCGACGGTGCCGGCAGCCGTGACGGCACCGCCGAAGGTCAACGTCGCGCTCGCGGCTACACCGCCAGCATTGTCCGTCATGCCGATCGCAAAAACTTCGGTCGTCGGATCGTTGTCGATGTACGCCTTGATCATGTTGGCCAGCATCGAGCCGACGCCATAGAGCTGTTTGGCGTGGTTGGCGCTGGTGACGCGCAGGAGCGTATTGGCGACGGCAGTGCCGGCCGCAAGTTTCTGGCCGCAGATGAGCGTGCGTGTCCTTGCGGTCGGCAGGCCGTTTTGCATCTGGTTCGTGTCGAATTCGACAAAGGCACCAGGCGTGAGGAGGTTCGCCGGGATCTGGCTGAACGTGATCATTGATCGTCACCTTTGGATTTAGCGGGCTTGGCGGGCGTTGCTTGCTCGACTTCCTTGTCGTCGAGACGGCGCTGCCAGTATGGGGACAGTTCGACCTCGGCGCCCTCTGCCGGCAGTGGCCTGCCGCCATGGTCGGGAGACGGGATCTTCAGCTCGTCCTTGGGTTTGATGAAAATGCGGGACATCAGTCGTCGGTCTCCGGTTGCGGAAGGGTTTGGGTGGTGTGCAGGTCCTCGGCCGGTGCGTCGCGGAAAGGCCGGACGTCCCAGGCGGCATCGAAGGTCGTAAAATCTTGGAGGTCGGCTTCGCCCGGCTCAAAGCCGCTGGCGTCGATGCTGAAGGTGGTGGTGAACTGCACCGCCAGCATCGACGCGTTGGCCTTCAGCATCGCTGCAAACGGCCGGACAAAGCGAACTTCGCCCGGCATGATCGCGCCGATCTCCAAGCCCAGCGTCGAACCATGCAGGATGCGGATCGCATCGAGTACCATCTGGTAGGAGCCGACCTCGTCGTTGCCATTGGCCACTTCTTGACCGTGCCGCTGCGCGCGCTCGTTGCGGACGTTCTGAGCTGCGACGACCAGGCCGAATTGCGCCTTGAAGGTCGTTGAGCCTGTCGTCGATACGTCAGGAGTGGCGCCGCCAAAGACAGCCCAGATGGCCGGAAACGTGATAGCCTTGTCAGCCAAGTACACGTCCCAATCGGTCGGATAGGACTCCGCCATGCCGTACTTATAGCCGAGCACGCCGGCATCGGCCGCGTCCTTCAGGCGCTTGAGAATGGCGTTTTCGATCGCAGCAATCATTGGATCGCCTCGCCAAAGTAGTCGGCCGCGATGTCCAGAATTTCCAGTTCGTCTTCACGGTTGAAGCCAATGTACGGCCGTGCCGGCATCGTCACTTCATTGGCGAACATGAGGCCGACGCCTGGAATTTCGAAGCGGAGCTTGCCGCCCGGCCTTGCGCGGATGGTGCCGCCGAACTGGTGGATGGCCGCGTAAATCTTATTGGTGCCCCAGACGGCCGAGAAGCGCCCGGCCTCCGACGAGATGCTTTCGCGCAGCTGGGCAGATTGTGTCAGCGTCTTGCCACCCTCGGCCTTGGCGCGGGCGCTCTGTTGCCATTGGGAACCGTCCGGCGCTTTCTCGTCCTCGAAGCGGAGCTTGGTCGAATTCTCGCCATAGAAGCCGATGCGTTCCATCAGGACCGTCATGTCCTCACCACGGCGGCGCGCGGCGACCAGGCGCGAATTCAGCGCCGGAAGGTCCTTCAGGTCGATTGTGAGGGAAAGGCCGTCGATCATCAGAAGCCCCGCATAGTTTCGCGGCTGAACAGCCGGTCGCTGACGGTGAACTCGATCGAACCATCGCGGGCGGGCGCCTCGATGCCGGCGACGTCCAGGACGGCCCGGCCGTCAGCCAACGCCTTCAACCAGGCCTCGGCATCTTTGTAGCGGGTGCGGACCTCTTCAGGCGGCTGGTTCTTGTAAAGCCGGTACCGGGCGATCTCGCAGGCGTGGTCGCGCAGGATGCCGGGCGTGGACGGGAGCGGCAGGGTGTAAACCTTGCCAACATAGGAATTGATGAAGTCGTCGGCCGACTGAAGTGCGGCCTCGAGCTTGACCTGGTCGACGACGCCCAAGGCAGCTTCGTCCGTGAGCTGGATCAACTCTTTGGTCTCGAAACGGGCCTGCATGTCAGCGAAAAGGGCGTAGGTCACAGTTGGGTCTTTCTAAAAAAGCCGGCCCGACACATTGGCGAGCCGGCTTTCGCAAATCACAATCGATCGGCCTTAGCCGATGGCCGAAGCCCTCAAGTCATCGTGGAAGGCCAGCAAGCGGACCTTGGCCAACACGTTGGTTCTGGAGATGACGGTGGCGAAGCGCAGGATGCCGAAGGCAACGATGCCGGCCGCCACGGTGAAGGCGATAGCGGTCAGAGCCGGTGCAACGAAATCGACGGCAGGCGCCAGAAGGGCGACGATCGGTGATAGGATGGCCGCGCACATCGCGACTGCGACGGCGACCAGGGCAGCAATTGAGAAGGGATGACGTCTCATGTTCAGTCCTTGAAGATGCGGGCAGATACGCGCCCTGGGATGGTTACTCGTCGTCTTCGTCGGCGATCGGCTCGGGCGGAACCACAAGGTCCGTCCAGCTGGCGCCGCCGTCCATCGACGCCTGGACCACTACGGCCGGGTCTTCGATGAGCTTTTTCAAACCCGGAGTGCCAAAGCGTTCTTCAGCTTCCTTGTCCGAAAATTGGAACCACTGACGCGCCTGGTCGAAGGCCATGCCGCCGCGACGGTAAGGCGCGCGTTCGGACTTCAACCGCAGTAGCCACTGAGGGGCTTGGTCCGAGGAAGCGCTTTCTGTCGCCCCCTCGGTTTCCGGCTTCTGTTCGTCGGCCGGAGTGACGGCAGCCTTTTGCTCCGCCTGCGTTATCGGTTTGGAGGTTGATGCCTTGGTCACGGTCGCTCCTTAAGCCAGGCGCGGAGCTTCAATCAGCTCGACGTCCTTGTAGTATTCGTTGCTGTCGCCGCCATTGATCAGCTCGCGGCTGAACAGGGCTTTCGCAGCAGCGCGGTTGGAGGAGCCGTAGACGATGTGTGTCGGGCGGACGCCGATCGGGCGGCCTTCGCTGTCCTTCAGCGAGGTCATGGCCTTGTAGGCCGCCTCATAATTCGCCTTGTTCAGCGTGCCGGTACAGCGGTGCGCCAGTTGCGGGAACGTATAGCCCGCCGCTGCGCGGGCCTTGCCGCCCATCAGGTACTCGTCATTCTTGAAGACGGTTTCCGAGTTCGGGTCCGTGATCATCGTGAATGTCGGCGCCTGGCGCTCCTGGTAGAGGATCGGCTTCATGGGCTGCGACAGGTCCAACAGGTACCAGGCCGCGACGGCGTCGTTGCCCGTCTTGTTCGACCAGACGGTACCGTCTTCGGTAACGTGGTCGTCGTCGAAGTAGTTCTGGCCGTCGAAACAGGCGCGGACGTGGCCCTGGTCTAGGGCATCGAACACGAGTTCGTCTTCGAGGTTGCCGGCGTTTTGACCCCAGCCCTCCACGATCGGCGCATAAATGCCCAGGGTATCGTCGGCGATCTTATCGACCGGCAGACCCATAGTGACTTCGAACTTGCGGTTCTTGAGTTGGTACGCCTCTTCCCTGATGGACTTGTAACGGCGCTCGCCGATCCATTCGCGGAACTTCGGCAGATCGCCGAGCCAGCCATAAGTTTCAATGCCCGCACTGGACGGCACACGCATACGGATGGCCGATGACAGGCTGGTCGCGGCCTTAAGGCCGACCTGGAAGGTAGTCTTGAAACCGACGCGCAGGTTCTCAAGAACAGTGTTGGTAACTTGCATCTAAAGTGACCTTTCGAGGATTAGACGCCGGGGCCGACGCGGACGTGAGCCCCGTCACCGTCGAGATTGATGAGCTTGCCAGCCTTGGGGCGGGTGTTGGTGGCGCTGGTGCGGGCGATCGTCTCATCGTCGAAGACGTAGACGTCCTTGCCGATGTCAGCGATCGTCACCGGGTCGGTGCCGTAGTTCTTCACGATGAGCACGCCGGTGCGGACCGACGCCTTAACCGTGCCATCGGCGGCGCCACCGACGATGTTTTCTTCGACGTAGCCCACGACCTGGCAGAGCGCCGCGTCCACCGCCTGAGCTGCGGCGTCGACGCCTTGACCGACGCGGGCGGCGCGGAGGTACCCGGAAGCCAGCATGGCCATGGCGCCGCCGTAGATGGTGACACCCGACTTGACGCCGTACTGATTGAAGCGGCCGTCACGGGTGGTGATTTTCTTTGGAGCGGAAAGCGCCATGTTAGTTGGTCCCTTCGGCTTTCAGGGTTTCGAGATAAGCGGCGGGGTCTAGGCCAAGCGTGGAGCAAACTGCCCTTTGTTCGGCCGTCAGGCTATCGGCGCCAGCGCCGGCCTTCTTTTCGTCGCCACTGGTGGCGTTCGGGTCGACGATGACGGTCGAAGCCGTCATGTGTTCTTCGAACGCAGCGAAATCGGACGTTGCCCATTTCAGCATCCCCGGCCGTTGCGCAGGTGTGATCTTGCCGGCCTTGACATACGCGTCGACCGAGGCTGCGACCTTGTCAGCCTTCAGGGTCTTCACTTCGGTTTGCAGCTCGGCAAACACGGCAGCCGGCACGACCTTTTCATCGGCACCGATCTGACGGACGTTTGCGGAAGCCGTGATGATCGCTTCCTGAGAAGCCGAGTCTTCCAGGCCGAGGGCGCCCAAGGCGGCAGTTAGACGGCCATTGCGGGCGTTGGAGGCGGCGATACATTCGGCGAGCGTCGCAGTCGCGGGCAGGCCGAGGCTCGCCGCCAGAGCGGTGAGGTCCATGTCAGGTTCCTTCAGGGGGTTGAGAGAGGCAGCCAGCTTTTCGAGACCGTCGATGGCCGGCGTGTTGGTCAGGCTCGAATTGAAGATGCGCGTGACTTCATGCGTCGTCTTGTCGAAGCCGAAATAGGGGCTGATATAGCGGTACTCTTTGTCCACGATCTGCGCGGCCGCACGCGGCGTCCAATCGACCAGGCCGTAGATGCCATCGTCTTCGATGACGTAGTCAGTGATCCAGCCAGCGGCCGGAGCTTGGCCCCCGACGCCATCCTTGGCGCCAAAAACCGATTGATGGTCATAGTCGAAGGGAAGTTGCTGACCGCCCGCATACGCCCTGGTCGCCGCAACGATGCGCTCGGCGTGGGTACGATCCTTGACGATGAAGGTGCCACGGCCGTCGCGCAGTGTGAATGAGCCGATCGGCAGCAGGCGGACGCGCTTAGGCGCCTCACGCCCGTCAAGGCTGACCTCGGCCATAGCCAGAGCTACTTGTTCATTGCCTGCCCCCTTTGCCACGCGCCTAAAATCCTCAAAGCGAAGAAGCCGCGACAGACGCGGCCATCAGAGCCTTGAGTTATAAGGAAGCGATAAAGAGCCTATCAGGGTGAAATATTTCAGCAGAAGCGCGGTCGCGGCAGGCGCTGAAGCTGCTCTTAAGGGGCCTTTAATTGCCCTTTATGGGCTGAACATCGTAGGTCCAGACCTCGGCGCTAAAATCGACAGTGACGACGCTGCTGTCAAGCCGTTTGGTGTATCGACGCACGAGCTGCTGCGCGAACTGAGCGTCAGGATTGATTTTTTGCCTGACGTCCAGTACCTTCACGTCATGCCTGCCACCGTCTCGGGCGTTATGGACGAGGCCTTCGACGAGTTCGACGGCATCGACCCTGGCAGGACGCTTCCACATCGTTTTGACGCTCACTTCCCTGCGTCGTTTGGCGATGGTCTCCACTAAAACGTAGTGATCGCCTTTGAACCTGGACACATAGACCAGCGTCGGCTGCCTGCGATCATCCAGCAGACCCACGATGATATATTCCGCATGCGCCGCGATATCGGTGACAGAGCGAATATCCTCATCGCCGATCGGCAGCTGTCCGCGTGCCAGTTCGTTGGCGCCGGTGCCGTGGTTTTTCCTGATATGTGCGACCGCGTCGGTGGTGAGGGTCCGAACGTAGCCTTTGAAGTCCTCTCCTTCGGCCGTTAGGGCTTTGACAACGGCCGGATGCATGGCCGTCAGGCGAACCGATTCCTGCGTTCGTGCCTTCAGGACATGGTCAATGTTTGCCAGCTCGGCGGTGCGTGCCGGCGACGACCAAACCCAGTCGACCTGGTCGTAAGATTTCAGCGCTTCGGCGGCGAGCGGCAGCTTGTCCAGGAGGTCCGGCCGTGGCGTAACCAAACGGTTGGCACCATCGCGGAATAGGCTGGGCCCCACTACAACAGGCCACCCGCCTTTATCGACGACGACGCGATCGGTGTCGCTTGCCGACATTGGCGTAAGGAACTCCGCGGCCCCCTCCTCGATCGCGCGCGGGTTCGGCAGCGGAGCCGGCGAATGGCCCGGCCGCGCCGACAGCGGCCGCAGTGGCGCCTTGCCGACATTGAAGTTGAAGCCGGGATCAATGCCCTTCTCGATCTCGATCAGCTCGCCAGTGCGTTCATTCAGGTGGACAACCGGCTCAAATTTCGGCGGCGTCGTGATGAGCGAGCCCTTGCGCGTTTCATACATGCGCCTGGTCAGGCTGATCGTGCCGCAACGGCATCGCCATCCGCAGGGCGGATAGTGCGTGTTCCAGAACTCGTGGTCGACCGGCAAACAAATGCCAGCCCAGGCGCGGTGTTGCACCCGGACCTTGAAATCGCCGGCAGTCGTGTAGACCAGGTATGGGAAAGCCGCCTTATTGCGCTCGATGCGCTGCCAGTTGCCGTGGGCATAGGCCGAACGCAAATTGACCTGATAGATCGTACGCAAGCGCCGATCGGAGCCGAGCTGGACCAGCTTCTCTTCGCCGGTCGCTGGATCGGTCTGTTGTTGCTTGCCCCACCATCCGGCCTTCTGAAGCTTCGGCTTCAGGCCAGCCTTGAACTGTTCAAGCGTCTGACCCTCGCTGATCGCCTGGTCGACGGCCGCGCGCGTTTCCTCCAGTAGATCTCGCTGCATCATCTTGGCGACGGTGAATGCCTTGGCGTGTTCCTGTTGCCAGACATCCTGCCAGGCGAATCTGGGCTCCAGCCCCTTCGACCTGAAGAAGGCGATAGCCTCCTTCGGAGGTAAAGGCTGAAGCTCGACTTTCATCAGGCCACCGTGATCGCATTGGACAGGAAGGTCGCCGAGCCGTTGGCGTTGGTGACCGTCATGAAGCAGGTGACCGAAGCGCCGGAGTCCCCGGCCTGAAGCACATAGGTGCGAGCGGTGGCGCCTGCGATATCGACGCCACCCCGGCGCCACTGATAGGCATACGACAGCGCACCGCCTGCCCAGGTACCTGTTCCGAGGGTAAGGGTCTGGCCGACCGTCCCGGTACCAGTGATAGCGGGCGCGGACTCCGTGGTGATGTTAACCGGTTGGCCATATGCAGTCAGTTCGGCGAACGTGCTGCCGGATGCGAACAGGTCAATCTGAATGTCCACGTTACCGGCGAGGACACGGACGCCGTATTCCAGCGTCGCCCCCGTCGAGGCAGCGCCGCCGACGCCCTTCGGCCGCAGGCGCAGAATGCCGTCTATTACGTGGTTGAGGCTCCCCGACTGCGCATCAGGATTGCTTGAGCCGAAGTCGGCAAAGCTGCCCAGGGCGCCATAGAAGGCCTTGCAGCCGACAGGCACGGATACGCCGTCCGAGGCGGTGACCTTCGCCTTAACCCAGCCGGTCATGTACGCGTTCGAGACGCTTGACCAGGTGATGCTGTTACTCAGGCGGATAACGCCTTCAAGCCCGGCCGTTCCGGTGATGACCAGACGCTGTCCCGGACGGCCGTCCGTATCCGTGATCTTCGAGGCGACGATCGTCACACCGGTTACGGCGCCCGTGTTGTTGGCGACCCATCCAGTGGCAACCGTGCCAGTCGGCGGATTGGTCCCCGTCTTGGTTCCCGTTGTACCGGCGAAATCCCATTCGGCATCGACGTTACCGCGCGCTGTGGCGTCGGCCGAGTCGGCGAAGAGGATCGATCGACTTTCGATAAAGGGCATAACGACCGCTGCCGCAGCCTGCGCCATGAGGAAGGCGGCCTTCGCAGTCGGATGCGTGCCGTCATACAGCATCGACGCATCGGCCGGGTTCGGGAACACGTTTTCCAGGTCGATCAGCAGGATATCGGTCAGTGTCTTCAGATAGTCGTTGAACGCGACGCGCTGCGTCTCCTGCGACCCTAAGATTGCGGTAGACTTTGGAATGGTGAAACGCGCCACCATGCAGTTGATCGCCTTCAGCTTATTGACGATCGTATGGTGGTTGTCCTTCATCTGCTGAAGCGAGTAGCCCGACAGGTCGTTCGTTCCGCCATTGAACAGAGCCAACGCCGGCATCTGCTTCAGCGCCTGGTCAATGCGGGCATCCATTTGAGGCATGGTGTTGCCGCCGACGCCGAGGTTTGAGCCAGGCGGGAAGTAAAGGCGGCCATTGGTCACCAGGCCGAGCCATTGGCGATAGTTGCGGTTGGGTGCGCCGGCCGTCAGGCTATCACCGATGCCGATGACACGCATGTCGCGCAAGAGCGGTGCCGCAGGTGCGGCGCCGGCAGCGCGCGGCCGAAGGTGCGAGGGCCGAGGAAACTTGAAGCCGGTGCCGAGCATCAGTCGTTCAAAGCCGAAACAACGACTGTCTTGCCACCGACGCCAGCGATCGCGGTCACACGCCTGACAGCAGACACGCTGACATAGCCGTCGCAGACCTCGCGCGTGACCAGGTCCGCGTCGAGATTGCGCATGGGCAGGTACGTGATCGTCGCGCGGCCGCCATCCTGGACCGTGACGTGGATGGCCTTGGCGTAGACATCGAAGTCGCTGGCATTCGCTGCCACGACGCGTTCGCGGGCAGCTTGGCCCGAAATCACGCCGTCGCCTTCCCACCCGGCCGGGCGGACAAAGTAAGGGCTATGTGGGTCTTTCTTGGGATCGTAGGGCATGTGGCCTCCTTTAAACGGGGTGTGCGATCATGGCGTCGCGGGCGGTTTTCAGCGCCGCGATCGTCAGTTTGAGGTTTTTGCGGGTCCAGCCGACTCCCTGCCCGACCAGGCCCATGCTCAAGCGCAGCGGCAGATAGTCGGTGCCGCCACGGAAGAGGTAGATATTGGTCAGGGAGTTGTCGGGTAACGTCTTGTCGCCAGAGACCAGGGAGCCACCCGCCATCTGCATGTATTGCTTCAGGCTGTTCGGCGTGTAGGCGATGCCCAGGCGCGGCGCGACGTGCGCCGGGAAAAGGGCCGGGTATTGCAGGGCCTGGTTGGAGTTCATCCGGCAGTTGTTGCCGCCGTCGCCGCGATGCCCGACCAGCTCGATCTGCGTCGAGTTTGAGCCGACCGTGGCGAACACATTGCCCGAACCGTTCAGTTCTTCAGCGCAAGCCCCAAAGGCAAGGTTGTCAGGACCGGTACCAAGCTTATTGCCCGCCCACCCGTTCAGTTCCGCATAGGTGTTGGTGTTGCCGGCAGGCGGCTGAAGGCCACGAAACGGCATATGGGTGAAGCCTGCGCCAAGAAGGTCCAGCCCCCAATGCGCGCCGAGTGCGTTGACCCTTGCCTGCCCGATATCCTGTCCGGTGATGTACAGACCTTTGATGATCGAGGCTGCCGGTGAGGCGGGATCATACGTGCCGGCGACGATCAAGTCATGAAGCAGGCGGTCCATGACCAGCTTCCACCAGGTCGGCCAAGCCGATCCGCCGACTGCCGCGTCGGCGCGGGCTTCATAAGCAGCTGTCGCCGCCAGCCAGGTCGGACCGATTGTTGTGCCGTCAGCCGCGATCCAGTTGTCAGCATCGTTCGGACCAGTCGCGGTGTACTGCTTGCAATCGCCGAGGTTGGTAGCGGTGACGCCCCGCGCCTTCAGCTTGGGACTGTTCCAGGGCGAGCCGAGGGCGCGGATCGACGCGTCGGCAAGGATCAACGGCGAATGGACGATCCATCGACTGCCGTTATTGCTCATGCCGGCGCAGAACTCGTTGACGTACTCGACCGTCATGCCTTCGGGCTCGATGACAGTGCCGGTCTGATCTTTAGCGGTGATGGCCAAGACTTCCGCGAAATCCATTGGCCCTTCGACACGGATTTCACCACTGGATGCATCGTTGATCGTGATGGTCGGGTTCGTCCTGAGCCAGTCAGCCAAAACGTTGATGCGTCCGCGCTGCCATTTGGCATCGATTAAGGCGTTGCCGCGCAGGTAGATGCCGTCGATGATCGAGCCGTCGCCCATATCGGCCCAGAAAGCGGAATGGCTATTTGGCGAGGTCTGGGCACCGCTGCTGCCTTCGCTCGAGCCCATCTTGACCAGGAGCCGAATGCGCTTCCCATTGAACGGCGAGCCGGCCGGATCACGGGTCGTTCCGGTGCCGCTGCTGTTCAGAATGAGCGGCTGGAGGTAGTCGGACATGCCGATCCGCGCACCGACCGCCGATTGGTTACGACGCGTGATGTAGGTCAGGTCGCAGCCTTCAACGACCGCGCCGATGGAGAACGAGGGCAAGCCAGCAATACCGCTGGTACCAGGGTTCTGGTTGGTGTTGACCTGAGAGTGGATGATCCGGCCGGCGACGAACTTCGGATTTACCAGCCGGATATCGCCGTCATAGTGCTGAATAATGGTGAGATCATCGGCGACATAGATCGGCCCGCCGCCCGTGTAGGAGTCCGTGATCGTTTCGACGTTTTTGAGCTTGCCGACAATGCCGCGGATTTCGCCCCCGTAGCAACTGAACTTACGGCCGCCGTCCTGGATGATGTAGTTGGACTTGTCGGCAGGGTTGATACTCTCGACAGCCAGGTTAAAGCGGGCGGAAACCTGCAACGAGTCCTGGATGAAGATTAGTCGGTCGAAGAAGGTCCCTGCAAAATCAACAACGACCTCGTCGGGCGAGGCTGTCGACGTCGACAACATGGAAATCGCATAACCGTCATAAAGATGGTCAGC
>CAMLLA010000070.1 GCA_946480525.1 uncultured Asticcacaulis sp.
TTTACCGCCTGCCATCCCCTGTTGCCGCATGAAGCCCAGATTGCCCTGACGCTGCGCATCGTCTGCGGCCTGACGACCGAGGAAATCGCCCGCGCCCAGATGGTGCCGGAGACCACCGTCCAGCAGCGCATCGTCCGCGCTAAGAAAAAGCTGGCCGAGTCCGGCGTCGGCTATAGCGACATTGCACCCGAAGATTTCGACATCCGCCTGGGCGCCGTGCTCCAGGTTATTTATCTCATTTACAATGAGGGCTATTCGGCCTCGAGCGGAACGTCTTATTTGCGCCTGTCCCTGTGCGAGGAGGCCTTGCGGCTGGCGCGCATGTTGGTTTCCGCCGCCGGTGACGAGCCTGAAATCCACGCCCTGCTGGCTCTGATGGAATTGCAGTCGTCGCGCGCCCGCGCCCGCACCGACGCCAAGGGCACGCCCATTCCCTTGCCGGAACAAAATCGCAACCAGTGGGACCGCATGCAAATCGCGCGAGGCCTGAAGGCGCTGGAAAGGTCGCGCAATCTGGGTGGGCCGCCGGGGGTCTATTACCTGCAGGCGGCGATCGCGGCCTGCCATGCCCGCGCCGTGACACCCGATGCAACCGACTGGCCGCAAATCTCCGCGCTTTACAGCCTGTTGTACGACATGACGCAGTCGCCGGTCGTTCGCCTGAACCATGCCGTAGCGGTCGGCATGGCCTATGGGCCGTTGAGCGGTCTGCAACTTCTGGCGCCGTTACAAACGGAAGCGGCACTCAAGGATTACCACCCTCTGTGGGCGGCGCGCGGAGAGCTGCTGTACCGCGCTGAACGCCGCGACGAAGCCCGCGCAGCATTTGAAACGGCCGCGGCCATGACCCGCAACGCCCCTGAAAAGACAGCGCTTCTGGCGCGCGCGGCCGCCTGCGTGCAATGATTGCACGCCTTGAGGGAATTCCTCACCTTCCATTAACCACGGGCGACGTATAACGGTGAAATCTCGCTGTAATAACAGCCGCTTATAGTATGGGAGTACCCTATGACGATCAAGTCGCGCATCCTGCTGCTGGTTGGATGTTTCGCATTGATGGCATCCGCAGTCACCGGACTGGGCCTGGTGACGATCCAGGACTATAACCGTATCCTGCGTGAGGTCTCCGACGCGCACGAGAATGCCTATCGCGGCGAGCATCTCAACCGCCTGGTCACGGCGGCCGTCATGGAATCCCGCGGCGTCTACATGTCCAAGGACACTGAAGAGGCCAAGAAATATGCCGATGGCGTCGATAAAAATCTCGATAAGATCCAGAAGCTTATGGCAGAGTGGCAGCCCCAGCTGACGCCGGGCCAGCTTCCTGAGTTCGATGGCGTCAAGGCCAAGGCCGATGAATTCGTCGGTTTCCGACGCGAGCTGGCGCGCCTCGGCCGCGACGTCTCGCCGGAAGCCGCCAACGTCCAGGGCAACAACGAGGCCAATCGTTCGAACCGCAAGGGCTTCCAGGAAAAGATCGACGTCATGGTGGCGCATATCCACTCCAATCTGGAAGCGACCGAAGCCAAGCTCGCCGCCTATAAGGAAAAGCGCATCTGGCAATTCCTGCTGATCGCCGTCACCGGCATCCTGGCTGTTCTCGGCGCTTCGCTGTGGGTCGCCTTCAAGCAGATTTCCCGTCCGCTGCAACACGTCACCGAAAATGTCGTCCGGATCGCCGAAGGCGCCTACGACACGGAAATTCCGGAAGCCCGCGGCAAGGACGAAATCTCGTCGCTGTGGCGCTCGATCCGCACTCTGCGCGACCATGCGCTTGAGGCCGAAACGCTCAAGGCGCACCAGCGCGAGGAAGAAGAACGCATCGCCGTTAATATGCGCGAAGAACGCCTGCGGATCGCCGGCGAGTTCGAACAGAGCATGGGCGAGTTGGCCAACCGGTTCGCCACCTCTTCACGCACTGTCGCCGATCAGGCCCGCACCTTGTCCGAAAGCGCCGACGACGCGTCCGCCCGTACCGAGTCCGTCAATCACGCTGCCATCGACGCCGCGAATAACGTGTCGAACGTCGCCGCCGCGACCGAGGAACTGTCCGCCAGCGTGGGTGAAATCAACAATCAGGTGTCGCGCACTTCGGAAATCGCGCAGCTTGCCGTGCTCGAGGCCCAGAAGACTGAAGCCGCGATCCAGACGCTGAATACCGCGGCCAACCAGATCGGCGACGTCATCAACCTGATCCAGGCCATCGCCGCCCAAACCAACCTGCTGGCGCTGAACGCCACCATCGAATCGGCCCGCGCCGGCGATGCCGGCAAGGGTTTCGCGGTGGTCGCCTCCGAGGTCAAGCAACTGGCCCAGCAGACTGCCCGGGCCACCGACGATATCCGCGCCAGGATTTCGGAAATCCAGTCGGCGACCTCGACGACGGTCGGTTCGATCGACACGATCGTAAAAACCATCGAAAATATCGGTCAGTTGACCACGGCTATCGCCGCGTCCGTCGAGCAACAGGGCATGGCGACCAATGAGATCGCCAACAACACCAACCTTGCGGCGACAGGGACACTTGAGGTGACCGGTCACATCTCGGGGCTCAGCCAGGCCGCGTCCGCCACCGGCACGGCGGCTCAGTCCCTGCTCGGCCTGTCCAACGACCTGGAACGCCGCTCAGAGGATCTCCAGGCGGAGGTATTCGACTTCGTCGGCCGCCTGCGGTCGGCATAGCCGGCACCAGGACGTCAACCTTTGAAAGCCCCGGATCGCTCCGGGGCTTTTTTATTTGTGCGGTAATTCTGCTTTACAAACGCTGCGGGCTGGTATCGATTACAAAAAAACACACGCCTCAGGGGGCACCATGACAGGGATGAACCGCCGCAGCTTTATCGGCGCCGCTACGGGCGCCTCCACTCTCGCCGCCATGTCGGCGAAGGCCGCCACCAAAGCGAAAAAGGCCGCGCCCAGCGACCAGGTGAATATTGCACTGATCGGCGCCAAGGGCATGGGCTGGGCCAATATGAAGGCTCATCTGAAGGTACCCGGCGTCAACGTCACCACGCTCTGCGACATCGACGACAAGGTGCTGGCCGAGCGCGGCGCCGAGCTTCAGGGTCTGACCGGCAAGGCGCCGAAGATCGTCCGCGACTACCGCCGCGTCCTTGACGACAAGGATATCGACGCGGTCATCATCGCCACGCCCGACCACTGGCACTGCCTGATGACGGTAGACGCCTGTTCGGCCGGCAAGGCCATGTACGTCGAAAAGCCGCTTGGCAACTCGATCGCCGAGTGTAACGCCATGGTCGCCGCCAAGCAGCGACATAAATCGGTCGTCCAGGTCGGCCAGTGGCAGCGTTCGAACCAGCACTGGGCCGACGCCATAGCCTATGTCCACTCCGGCAAGCTTGGCCGCGTGCGCATGGTCAAGGTCTGGGCCTACCTGCCATGGGCGCCGATCGTCACACCGCAGCCGGACGGTCCGGTGCCTGCGGGTGTGAACTACGACATGTGGCTTGGACCTGCGCAGGCGCGCCCGTTCAACGCCAATCGCTTCCACTATAATTTCCGCTGGTACTGGGACTATGCCGGCGGCCTCATGACCGACTGGGGCGTCCACCTGATGGACATGGCCGTGCTGGGCATGAAGGCGGGCGCGCCGAAATCGGTGATGGCGCTGGGTGGGAAGTATGCCTACCCCGACTCCGCCGCCGAGACGCCGGACACCCTGTCCGCGCTCTATGATTACGGGGACTTCTCGCTGCAGTGGGAACACAGCCAGGCCATAGGCAACGGCTATTACGGCCGCGAACACGGTGTCTCGTTTATCGGTGAGAACGGCACCCTGGTCGTCGACCGCGGCCAGTGGATGGTCCTGCCCGAAAAGGCCGACAAGACCGGCACGCTCAAGATCGAAGCCATCGCGCCGGTAAAGCCGTCCGACAACGGGCTGGAGAAGCACGCCGCCAACCTGATCGCCTGCATCAAGGACCGGTCACTGACGCCGAACTGCACCATCGAAGACGCGGCCAATACGGCCATTGTCTGCCAGATGGGCAATATCGCCTATCGTACCAGGGACAAGATTTTCTGGGACAAGGCCGCCGGCCGCTTCGGGGATAATGCGGCGGCCAACGCACTGATCACACCTACCTATCGCGCACCGTGGAAACTGCCGCCGACGGCTTAGATGCTAGGCACGACACACTCCCTCCTCCCTGTTGCGAAGAAATGGGGAGGTGGCATCGAGCGTAAGCGAAGATGACGGAGGGGGGTGACTCAGGTGGTAGGCCCCACCACCGCATCGCGCCGGTGCAAGCACCGTCTTGTGCGGTCCCCCTCCCCATGCCTTTGGCACAGGGAGGAGAAGATTACCGTTCCTCGACCGCCAGGGGCTGCTCGTCCTCATCGAGCAGCTCGGGAGGCTTTGACGTCCTAAACAGCGTATCGACGCCATGCGGTCTGGCGCGCCAGTATTGCGGCGGACCGTCGATCTCCGCGCCCAGTTCCACGGCGGCATGCCATGGCCAGCGCGGATCGTAGAGGATGCCTCGCGCCAGGGCGACGAAGTCGGCCTTGCCCGTTGCGACAATCTCCTCGGCCTGGTGGGGCTCAGTGATCAGACCGACGGCGAAGGTCGTCAGCCCCTTCGCCTTTATGGCCTCGGCGAACGGGACCTGATAGCCAGGCACCGAGCTGATCGCCTGACGCGGGGACAGGCCGCCCGACGAGACATCGATCCAGTCGACGTCGCGTGCTTTCAAAGCCTCCGCGAAAACAAGCGTCTGTTCGATGTCCCAGCCGCCTTCGACCCAGTCCGTCGCCGAAAGACGCACGCCGACAGGCTTCTCAACGGGGAAGACCGTGCGAATGGCGTCGAACACCTCAAGCGGAAACCGCATGCGGTTTTCCAGCGAGCCGCCATATTCATCCGTCCGGGTGTTCGACAGAGGCGACAGGAACTGATGCAGCAGATAGCCGTGGGCGGCATGCAGTTCGATGGCATCGATGCCCAGCCGGTCGGTGCGCTGCGCGGCCGCGACAAAGGCGTCCCGCACCCGATCAAGCCCTGCCCGATCAAGCGCCAGTGGCGCGTTCTCATCATCCTTGTACGGCAGGTTTGACGCGCTCCAGGTCTGCCAGCCGCCCATCTCGTTCGGCGCGATCTGGTGGCCGCCGGCCCACGGCACATGGCACGAAGCCTTACGCCCGGCATGGGCCAACTGGATGGCGATGCCAATGCCGGAATGACGGCGAATGGCGTCGAGCACTGGCTTCAGCGCGGCTTCCGTCGCACCGTCCCACAGCCCCAGATCAGACGGCGTGATGCGGCCGTCGGGCTCCACGGCCGTGGCTTCGATGATCAGCAACCCGGCGCCCGACAAGGCCAGATGGCCAAGATGGATCATATGCCAGTCGGTCGCCCGGCCATCATGGGCCGAATACTGGCACATGGGCGAAATAACAATCCGGTTAGCCAGGGCCAGGTTGCGCAACGACGTGCGCTTGAACAAAGCCGACATATGTAATCCTCTCAGCAGCGGTTACCGTTATCTGGTCACCGCATGCCGGAAACGCCAGAGCCTTATGAAAAGATAGTGCGACACTTTTTGCGTCTTCTTACGCCCTGGCTTCCCTTGACGTACTGGAAACAAATCGGGCATATTGTGGTTACTCATCGAGACCAGCCGAGGGAAAGGCCCGACGACGCTGGGGCAACCGCTGACTTATTCAGTATGGTGCCAACTCCTACGGGACTCACCAGGCAGTTTGCGCCACGGCGCAAGTTGCAGAAGGACAAAAGCCCCGATAGATGAGACGAAGAACAGCGCCGCAAGGCGTTCGCTCTCCCGTCTGGTCTCGATGACAGTATCTCGCGACCGGACACACCATGAACGCCCTGAATTTCACCGAGTTTTCCAAGCCCGACCTGATCGGCACCGACATTGTCGCCACTCTTCCGGACGATTTCCGTTTGCAGAGCGGTGACAGGCTGGAGCAGAAAACCGTGGTCGCGCGCGTCTATGGACCGGAAAACGCCCCTGTGGTCGTAGCGGCAGGCGGCATCTCGGCCGGCCGCGTCCTGTTCGCCAAGGAAGATACCACCGACACGGCGCCCGGCTGGTGGGAAGGCGTTGCCGGTCCCGGTGAAGCGCTCGATCTCAACCGCTTCCGCGTCCTGTCGATCGAATTCGCGCCGCAACTGCCGGCCAGCCGGGTCTACACCATCACCACCCACGACCAGGCGCGACTTGTCCGGCTGCTGCTCGATCAGTTGGGCGTGCAAAAAATCTATTCATTCATCGGCGCGTCCTACGGCGCCATGATCGGCCTTGCCTTTGCCGAGCTTTATCCGGACGATGTCGAGCGCCTCTGTATCATCTCGGCGGCGCATCGCGCCCACCCGATGTCGACGGCTTTCCGCGGGTTGCAGCGCCGCCTGCTGCAATTCGGCAAGGAGAACGGCAAGCCGCAGGAAGGCATTTCGCTGGCCCGCCAGCTGGCCATGACCACCTATCGTTCCGACGCGGAGTTTTCCGAACGCTTCGACGGTGCGCCGCCGCCGACCGCCGGCGGCAACTACGTTGTGTGTCAGTATCTGCGCGCGCGCGGGGACGCCTATACGGCGACCGACGTCAACCGCTGGATATCGATGTCGGACAGCCTGGACCGTCACCGTGTCGATCCGTCGAAGATCAAGGCGCGCGTCTTTCTCGCCGCCGTCCCGACCGACCGGCTGGTGCCCTATGACGACATGAAGTCGCTCGACGACCAACTGGCGGACAGCGTCTTTATCGAGTTTCCCTCGCTCTACGGGCACGACGCGTTTCTGAAGGAAATCGCACTGGTGTCGGAGATCGTGAAGCAGTCACTGGCATAAGCTTTCTCCTCCCCGCTTGCGGCGGGAGGGTGGCCAACGGGCCGGATGAGGGGTCTCTTTCAACCGGCGCAAACCCCTCACCCGGCTTGCCAGGGCAAGCCACCCTCTCCCCTCAGGTGGGGAGAGGCGAATACGGCAAAGATAAAATGACGAAAGATTATCTCAAGGACGCGCAGCTTTCGACGCGTGTGATCAATATCGGCATCGACGCGGACCCGGTGCACGGCGCCGTCATGCCGCCGATCTACCTGTCGTCGAACTACACCTTCGAGGGCTTCGGCAAGAAGCGGACCTATGACTATGCCCGCTCGGGCAATCCGACGCGCGAAGTCATCGCCGACGTCATCGCCGACCTGGAAGGCGGCGCCGGTGCGGTCATCACTGCATCCGGCCTGGCCGCACTCGACCTCCTCTGGCAGGACCTCGACCGCACCGCACCCATCGCGCCGGCCGCGGTTGCCGATCCGTCGGCCGTCAAGTCGAAGCGCGTCGTCGTCCCGCACGACTGCTATGGCGGCACCCAGCGCCTGCTCAATGCCCGCCACAAGCAGGGCGTGATCGAATGCGTCTATGTCGACCAGACCGATGAGGCAGCGCTTGCCGAAGCGCTGAAAACACCGACCGCTCTTCTCCTGCTGGAAACGCCGTCCAATCCCTTGATGCGCCTGATCGACCTGGAAAAGCTGATCAAGCTTGGTCACGACAATGGCGCGCGCGTCGCGGTCGACAATACCTTCCTGTCACCTGCCCTGCAAAACCCGATCCGCTTTGGCGCCGACTATGTCGTCCATTCGACGACCAAGTACATCAACGGCCATTCGGACGTCATCGGCGGCGCGCTGGTCTGCGCCCATGAGGCCGACGTTCTGCCGATGCGCTGGTGGGCCAACTGCGTCGGCAGCACCCAGACGGCGTTCGACAGCTACATGACCCTGCGCGGCGTGCGCACCCTGTTCGTCCGCATCCGCCAGCAGCAGGAAACGGCGCAGGCCGTCGCGCAGTGGCTGGAACAGCACCCGGCGGTCAAGGCCGTCCACTATCCCGGCCTGAAGTCCCACCCGCAGCACGACCTGGCCAAGAAGCAGCAGCATGGCCCCGGCGCCATGATGTCGTTCGAGCTCAAGGGCGGACTGGACGCGGTCAAGGCTGTGCTCGATGTCGTCGACCTGTTCAGCCTGGCCGAAAGCCTGGGCGGAATCGAAAGCCTGATCGTCCATCCGGGATCGATGACCCACGCAGCCATGTCACCCGAAGCCCAGGCCACGGCCGGCATTACCGGCGGCCTGCTGCGCATTTCGATCGGGCTAGAGGATGCTGAAGACCTGATCAAGGCGCTCGACAGGGCTTTTAAAGCTTTGTGAAGCGCGTGAGCTTGTCGGGATTGCGCACGAAATAGACCGCGCTGACCTGATCGCCCGCGCGTTCGATCGTCAGCAGGTCGAGGCTGCCGTCATTGTGATGCGTGAGGACAGCCATCGCTCCATTGACGCGCAAGTATTCGGTCCTGACGATCGAGTGCCGGCGGAATTTCAGCCAGATGCCGGTCAGGAACCGCGCCACCCGGTCACGGCCTTCAAGGATATTGATCGCCGCCGACGCCTTGCCGCCACCGTCGGAATGCAGGCTGACATCGCGCGTCAGCAGCGCCTCAAGCGCCGTCGTGTCGCCCGACTGCGACGCCTCCAGAAAGGCCTGCATGAAGGCGCGCTCGTCGCTTTCGCTGACGGCAAAACGGGCCGGCGCCGGCTCCCGTTCCTGGCGCACGGCCTTGCGCGCCCGCGCCGCCAGCTGCCGGCAGGCGGCTTCAGACCGATCGAGCGTAGCGGCGATGTCGGTAAAGCTGGTACCGAAGACATCGTGCAGCAGGAAGGCCGCGCGCTCGAGCGGGCTTAGGCGCTCGAGCGCATAGAGAAGCCCGATCGACAGGTCGTCCGCCATATCCGCGTCACCGGCCCTGGCGCCGGTAAAGTCGGAAATGTCGTGCAGCGGCTCCGGCAGCCAAGGCCCGACATAGGTCATGCGCTGACGATGCGCCGACTTCAGCACATCGAGGCACAGCCGCGTCACCACGCGCGTCAGATAGGCGCGCGTGTTGTCGGCTTCGCCAACCTCGGCTACGCGCACCGCCGCCTCCTGCACCACGTCCTCGGCTTCCGCCAGGGTGCCGAGCATGCGGTAGGCCACGCCGATCAGATAGCGGCGGTGCGTCTGGAGGTCGGCGATTAATGTCACTGGGCCTTGTCCTGGGGGTGGACCGTCCGCAGTCCGACGGAGACGCGGTTCCAGCCATTGATCTGGGCGATCAGGAAGGTCAGGTCAATAATCTCCTTGTCCGTAAAATGCGCCTTGAGCGCTTCGTAATCGGCGTCAGGCGCATGGGTATCGGGCAGGTGCGTCAGGCTTTCCGTCCATTGCAGTGCCGCCTTTTCGCGCGGTGTGAACAGGTTCGACTCGGCAAAGGCGCTGAGCAGCAGAAGGCGCTTTTCGGTATCGCCGTCCTTGAGCGCTTCCAGGCGGTGCATGTGGATGCAGTTGGCGCAGCCATTGATCTGCGAGGCGCGCATCTTGACCAGATGGATCAGGATCGAATCGAAGCCGCTCTCCTTGATATAGGTTTCCAGAACCGCCTTGGCGGCGAAGGCTTCAGGGGCGATGGCATAGGCGTTTACACGGTGCGACATGGCTTTCTCCTTTATGTCTGATTGTATGACGAGGCAGCACGAGGGCGTGTGACAAACCCTGGAAAGAAAATTTCACTTGCCAATGCGATGCCGTGTGAGACCGTGGAGCAAATCGCCAAAAGGGGGAGTTCGATATGCGCGTTTTGACAGGCATTGTCGCGTCAGTCATGCTGGCCGTGACCGGTGTCGCCGCCTACGCCGATCCCGTCGAAGAGGTGTTCAAGGTGGAAGAAGCGTTCGACGCCTATACGGCCGAACACGGCATCACCGAAGGTTTTCACGCCTATTCGACTTTAGACGCCATCGCCTTTCGTCCCGAAGCCATGCGCATTCATGACCGTCTGGGCGACGCGATCGCCAAGGGCGAAGGCGGCAAGGACGCTCCGTCGAAGCTGCGCTGGCGGCCTTATCGCATCGTTGTCGCTGCGTCGGGCGACATGGCCTGGGACATGGGGCCGTGGACCATCGAAGGCACTGACCGGGCCGGCTGGTTCTTCACCATCTGGCAAAAGCAAGCCGATGGACGCTGGCTGTGGTCACTCGATACCGGCGCCGGCCCTGCTCCCGCCGGCAAGCTTCCGCCCGCCGGCGCCCGCGAAACACTCAGTTTCATGCATGCCGGCCCCGCCGATCCAGACCCTGCCAATTCAGTGGCGAAGCGTGATGCCGAACTGAACGCCGCCCTCAGCGCCAAACCGGCGGCCGATGCCTACAAAAGCTTCAGCATCCCGGACATGACCTATTTTGGTGGCGGTACCGTCCCGTCGACCGACAGAAAAGCCGTCAAAGCCCTCCTAGGTGCCCGTCCTCAACAAGGCGTGACTTGGACGACCATAGGCAAGGGCCAGTCCGCGGCAGGCGATATGGTCTATACCTACGGTCACGTGACCGATGCGGCCGGGGCGTACCTGGGACACTATGTCAGGGTATGGACGCCGATCTCCGGCTGGCGAGTGAGTGTCGATATCTACAATTCCGCGAAGTAGTTTTGGATCGGGTCACTTCGGCCTTGCCATGGCACGTGACGGCGATACTAATCGCCGCAACGGAGCGTAAGACTCTGCATGCCGCAAAAACTCTACCCGAGGAGAAATGTTCCATGGGCCACATGCCCCCCTATTCCGCCGCCGACACCCGCTATTCATCCATGCCCTATCGCCGCTGCGGCCGGTCGGGCCTCAAGCTGCCTGCCATCTCGCTCGGCCTGTGGCAGAACTTCGGCGATATCAATCCGCTTGACACGCAGCGCGCCATGCTCCGCCGGGCCTTCGACCGTGGCGTGACGCACTTCGACCTGGCCAACAACTACGGCCCTCCGTTCGGATCCGCAGAGACCAATTTCGGCCGTATCCTGAAAGAAGACTTCCTGCCCTACCGCGATGAACTGATCATCTCGACCAAGGCTGGCTGGGACATGTGGCCCGGACCATACGGCGGCATGAACGGTTCCAAGAAGTACATGATCGCCTCGTTCGACCAGAGCCTGAAGCGCATGGGCCTCGACTATGTTGACATCTACTATTCGCACCGCCCCGATCCGTTCACCCCGCTGGAAGAGACCATGGGCGCCCTGGCGCTCCTCTACAAGCAAGGCAAGGCGCTCTATGTCGGCATCTCCAACTACAATGCCGAGCTGACGAAGCAGGCCGCCGCCATCCTGAAGTCCGAAGGCGTGCCGCTGACCATCAGCCAGCCCAACTACAGCCTGCTCGACCGCTGGATCGAACCGGACCTCTTGGCCACAAATGCCGAACTTGGCGCCGGCACCATCGTCTTCTCGCCGCTGGCCCAGGGCTTCCTCAGCACCAAATACCTGAAGGACGTGCCGGGCGATTCGCGGGCGGCGCGGCTGGACTGGGTGCGCAACGGCCTGACAGAGGCGACTATCGGCCGTATCCGCGCACTCAACGACCTGGCGCAAAAGCGCGGCCAGAGCCTGGCCCAGATGGCGCTGGCCTGGACGCTGCGCGACGAACGCGTGACCTCTACCCTGATCGGCGCCCGGACCGTTGAGCAACTGGACGACAGCCTGGGCGCACTCGACAACCTCGCCTTCACGTCGGCGGAACTGGAAGCGGCCGATCAGATTACGCGTGGTGATCCCGATATCTTCACCGCTCCGGCCAAGGCCAATGGCGATGATCTGCGCGCGGACCCGGATTATCGCGCCTGATCTTAGTAATTTGTTGAGCATAGTCGGCGTGGTGCATTGCACCACGCTCTTTTTTATCTGGCAGAGTCTTCAAGCGACAACCGCTTTGTAGTCTTAACTCTGAAAGTTGTTGCGATGCGAAAAATTATTCCCCAATTGCGCGAACTAAAACATATTTCTTCTTTATTTCTGACTCGCTAAAACTTACTCGAGGCTGACAAAGGTTCATATGCATGTCGATCACCGAGGAAACCTGCCGCTGGGCCTATGCCAAGGCCATGCGCAACGAGAATATCCGGCGCGCCTTAGAAGAAGTCGGACGGGCTGTCTATCTTGATGACAACGCGTCCGATGAGTCGGTATTCCCGGCGTCCAATCGCTACGTGCTGTCGCGCGTCGAATTGCATGGCGAACGCCAGGCGGAAGCATTGGTCTATTGCAACGGTGTCTGCGTCGCCTGAGTCACGCCGCCCCAGCGCCGTCAGAACGGCGGCGCTACAATCCCCTGTCTCTTCCCGGAACGCGACTATTGACAAGCTGGAACAATTGGAACAAAATGTGAACATTGGATCCGGAGTCGATCATGCACGCACAGTCCCAGCCCTCCCCGCAAAAGACGCAGACCCTGCGCTGGTCGCGTGTCGATGCCGCCGATACGCGCATCGAACGCGATCTTAAAATGATCTTGTGCGCCCGTGACTTCCAGGTCCTGAGCGGCTCGCAGGCTGTGACGCCTTGTTACTATCGTGGCCGTGACCGCGCCGGAAACGCCATCACTGTCCGCGTTATTGCGGACGACATGGCGGCCTAAGCCTGACGTGACTCTATACTTCCCGGATCCGCACATGGATGGTGAAGGAGATCCGCTGCGACAACCGCCGCCGCTCTGATTGCCGTGACGTACGCCTACGGTGCAGACGGCTCAAGTTTTTTGATCTGGATGTTGCGGTAATAGACCTCGGCATACTCGGCCTGAAGCGCGATCTTGCCGTGGTCGAGGCGGAGCCAGGACTGGCCGGCGGTGTCGAAGGACTTGATGTCGGTGACGCGCATATTGACGACTCCATTGACCATGTACACGGCGCTGTCGCCACGCACGATCAGGTCAATTGTGTTCCAGCCCGGCTTTTCGAGGTTCAGGGGCGCATGGCGGATGCGTTTGAAATCGTCATAGCCGCCGACGGTCAAGGACGTTCCGCCGTCTTCCGGCGTGGCATACAGTCCGGTTTTGGGGTCTGCCGTGCTGGTGACGCGCGTTGAGATGGCCCAAAGATCGCCCGTATCGCCTTCCTGAATCTGGAACTCGGCGCTGCGCGGCCAGGCTTCCGGCGCCGCACTATAAATGTGATAAAGAAGACCGGCGTCGCGGACCTGGTCGACGCGCGGCGAAAACTTCTTTTCGCCCCAGCGATATTCAAGCCGCAGGTGGTAATCGCTGTAATCGCTGACAGTTTGAATATAGGCCTGGCTTTGCGCCGAACCAGCAGGGTCCGTGGCATAGGCGTGGATAACGCCGTCCGCCACTTCAAAAAGGGCGGAAGCCGGCCGGCCGTCAACGGGCTTACCGGCATAGGCCGCGGTCCAGCCATCAAGGTTTCTTCCGTTGAACAGAGGCGTCCAGGTCTCAGTACCCGCCTGCGATTGCACCGGCATGCCCCCCCCGGAAAGAGTGACAAGGGCGGCGAGAATGCAGATTATACGCATGATGGGCTCCGAATTGCGCCGAGCCGCCTTATGGCCGACTTGCGATGTTTGACGCGACGATAACCGCGTTACGCTTTTTACGCACCGCAGGGGCCGTCGGTCAATCGCGCAATGGCTCGAATGCGTCCTGAACGCCGCCCGCGACAACCGGAGACGTTTGTCCGCGCCCTCAAACGAGCATTGACTGCTGGGCGAAGATACCCGCCATCGCGCCTTGCCATGATGCCGTGGTGACCG
>CAMLLA010000071.1 GCA_946480525.1 uncultured Asticcacaulis sp.
GTCCAGCCATGTGCTTCGCGCCCGTACCAGCTTCTTCGGCCAGAGATATCGCATCAGGCCGCGCAGTGAACTCCGGCGACGAGAAACGAGATAAACGCCGACGGCCAGAATCAGGGCGCATACATAGGTCGGCCAGTAGGTCTGCTCTTCCACATGCAGGAACCGTGAGAAGGGCGAGAGAACCACGTCCGTCAGAAAGTTTTTGAGCGCGGGAAATGCCATGCGCGGCAGTCTAGCCGTGAGCGGTTAACATCCGGTCGAAACCGAAAGATTTCGTAGCCGCCTTTACCGTCTGCTTTTAAACGCGTGCGCAATCGTGCCGTCGTCAAGCCAGTCGAGGTCGCCACCCACCGGCACGCCACGCGCCAGGTGCGAGATGGTGACGCTGTTGTCGTGATATTTGAGACGGTCGGCAATGTAGTGCGCCGTCGTCTGGCCTTCGACCGTGGCGGGCAGCGCCATGATGATTTCGCTAAGCGGCGGTCAATCATGGAACATAACCGCTCGACAGGCGAAATCACCGGCAGACACCGCCGTTTGCCAATGCCGACCAGTCGAAGTTCCCGCAAATGCTGGATTAGATCATCTTGCGGCAGACTAAATTAAGCGGCTGACACTTGTCGCTAAAAATTGCTTTACAAAACCCAAGGTTGTCTACCACAATTATAGCAAGGGAAAATCACATGCCTAATTTATGCTGGAGGTCAATTTGTCCGAAAAGGTAAAAAAGTTCTCAGAAGAACTGGATAGACTCATATCTGAAGGTAACGCCCTTCATATGGCGATACAGTTTGATTGTCATCCGCAAGAATTCGAAGAGCAAGTTACAACCACGCTTGGCGCTGAAAAAGCTAAAGAATACATTTCAAAATTACCAAAATTTAAAGAAGAATATCAAAAATGGTATTCAGAGGCTCAAGCCGTTATAAAGCAGGCGTTGCCAGAAAGGTTAAATGATTTCAATTCATACTTTGAGTACCCTAAACCTAGAAAAGAAATTACTTTTCAAAATTATATGATCCGCGACTACCTTCAAGGATTAAAAATTACTCGCGCTGGATATATAGTAGTTGTCGATGGAGCCGCAGCGATCCCAGAATTTGTCCAGCAATTGAATATCATTAAAGCGGCAAAAAAAACTCTAGATTCTACGCTTATGGACCTAAGGGCCATTCTTCAGGCAGACCTTTTCGATTCGGAAATTGAAAGTGGTAGAGCGCTGGCAAAAGCAGGCTATCTTCGCGCAGCAGGGGCAATTTGCGGCGTAGTCATTGAAAAGCATCTTACTCATGTATGCGAAATGCGAAATATAGCAATCAAAAAGAAAAACCCAGGAATTTCTGACTTAAATCAGCTTTTAAAAGACGAGAGCGCAATATCAATTCCACAATGGCGCTTTAACCAACACTTAGCGGACATCCGAAATATTTGTGATCACGCTAAAGGTCGAGAACCCACAAAAGAAGAAATACAAGACCTTGTAGAAGGAGCGGAAAAAATATTAAAAACAATATTTTAACCCAACAGTACTTTACCGCCTGCTTTTAAACGCGTGCGCAATCGTGCCGTCATCCAGCCAGTCGAGGTCGCCACCCACCGGCACGCCACGCGCCAGATGTGAGATGGTGACGCTGTTGTCGTGATATTTGAGACGGTCGGCAATGTAATGCGCCGTCGTCTGGCCTTCGACCGTGGCGGGCAGCGCCATGATGATCTCGCTGACTCCGCCGGCCTTTATGCGCTCGATCAGCCCTTCCATGCGCAGGTCTTCCGGCCGCACACCGTCGAGCGCCGACAGCAGGCCGCCCAGCACGTGATAACGGCCGGAAAAGGCACCTACACGTTCCATGGCCCACAGCGCGCTGTCTTCTTCGACGACGCAGATCATGGCGCGGTCGCGCGCCGGGTCGGAGCAGATAGCGCATGGGTCCTGCGTCGACAGCGATCCGCAGACGCGGCAGGTCGTCACCTTGTCGGCGGCGTCCTGCATGGCGGCGGTCAATGGCAGCAGAAGCTGTTCGCGACGCTTCAAAAGCGCCAGCGCCGCGCGTCGGGCCGAGCGCTGGCCGAGCCCGGGAAGCTTGGCCAGCAGCGCCATCAGGCGTTCGATTTCAGGTCCGGCTCCGGCCATTATGCCTCTGTGCAAAGAAGTAAGAAGCCCCACCACCGCATCTAGCGCTACGCGCGTCGTGCGGTCCCCCTCCCCGGCGAAGCCAGGGAGGTATAAGAAAAGGGCGGCTTAGAAGAACTTTGGCATGTTGGGCAGGCCGCCATTGGCGCCCAGGGGACCGGCGGCTTCGGCCAGAAGCTTCTGGTTCAGTTCGTCCAGCTTCTTCTGCGCGTCCTTGTGCGCCGCCATGATCAGGTCGGCCAGCACTTCGGCGTCGCCTTCCTTAAGCAGGCTGTCGTCGATCTTAAGCGTTGCGATCTCGCCCGTGCCCTTGACCTCGATCGATACGAGGCCGGCGCCCGATGCGCCCGACACCACGCTTTCGTGCATCTTGGTCTGGGCCTCGGCGAACTGCTGCTGGACCTTCTGCGCCTGCTTCATCAATGCCTGGAAATCCATCACTCATCATCCTTGTCTTCGTCGTCGTTTTCGTCTGGGGCGACCGTCACGTCCGGCGCCATGGGTTTAAGCCGGGCGCGGACCGCCGTAATTTCCGCTCCCGGGAACGTGCTGAGCAGGGCAGCGACGAACGGGCTTTCCAGGATCTTCGCCTTGGCCGCCGCCGTTTCGCGCTGGTCGCGCTCATAGATGGTTTCAGCCCCGCCCTGCCCTTCGGTGGCGATCAGCCAGCGCTGGCCCGTCCATTCCTTCAGCTTCATGCTGAGCTTGCGCACCAGGTCGATGGGCGCGTTGGGCGCGGGTTCGAACGTAATGGCGCCCGGCCGAAAGGAGACCAGGCGGACATAGCGCTCGACATCGACACGCAGGCCGATATCGCGTTTCTGCTCGATCATTTGCAGCACTTCGGCGAAGCTTTGCGGATTTGGCAGCTCCACCGGTGCCGGCGCGGTGCGGACCATGGCCGAACCGCGCATCTGCGTTCCTTGCGGTGCGCCGCCGCCACCGCCGGGTCCACCGACCAGGGGCTCGCCCGATTGCAGACGCTTCATCAGCACTTCGGGCCCCGGCAGGTCCGAGGCATAGCACATCCGCACCAGGGCCATTTCGAAAGCCGCACTGGTGTCGGGTGCACGGCGCAGTTCCTCGAACGCCTTGAGCATCAGGGTCCACAGGCGCGACAGGGTACCGTTCGACAGTTGCGAGCCCAGGGCGGTGATCCGCATGGCCTGGGCCTTGGGCAGACGCGTGGCGTCCGCGCCCAGCACCTTGGCGACCGAGGCGGCATGGCAGTATTCGAGCAGGTCGCCCATCAGCTGGACCGGATCGGCGCCGAAACCATACAGCGTGCGGAAGGCCAGCAGGGCCTCGCTCATCTGGCCGGATATGACATTTTCGAACAGGCCCAGTGTCGCCGAGCGGTCGGCCAGGCCCAGCATGTCGCGCACCGATTCCGTGCCGACCGTCTCACCCGGTTCGCCCTGGACCAGGGCCTGGTCGAGCAGGGACAGTGAATCGCGCACCGAGCCTTCGGCGGCGCGGGCGATCAAAGCCAGGGCGTCAGGCTCGATCTTCACGCCTTCCAGGGCGCAGATCTTCTCCAGGTGCGGGATCAAGGTGTCAGGTTCGACGCGGCGCAGGTCGAAGCGCTGACACCGCGACAGGATGGTCACCGGGACCTTGCGGATTTCCGTCGTGGCGAAGATGAACTTGGCGTGGGGCGGCGGCTCTTCCAGCGTCTTCAGCAGCGCGTTGAAGGCGCCGGTCGACAGCATGTGGACTTCGTCGATGACGTAGACCTTGTAACGCGCCTCGACCGGGGCATAGCGCACCGATTCCAGCAGTTCGCGCATGGCATCTACGCCGGTCCGCGACGCGGCATCGAGTTCCAGCACGTCGATGTGGCGGCCGTCGATGATCGCCTGGTCGTGGCGGCCCATGACCTTCAGTTCGACGCTGGGCTGGTGGACCGTGTCGGTGTCGTAGTTGAGCGCGCGCGCCAGAAGGCGAGCCGTCGTCGTCTTGCCGACGCCGCGCACGCCGGTCAGCATGAAGGCATGCGCGATACGGTTCGACGCGAAGGCGTTGGTCAGCGTCCGGACCATGGCCTCCTGGCCGATCAGATCCTCAAAGGTCCGCGGCCGGTATTTGCGCGCCAGGACGGTATAGGATTCCGATTTGTCGGTCGTTTGCGCCGGTGCATTGGGCACGGGCGTGGAGTCGCCGAAGATATCCGACGTTAGCTCGTCCCTCAGGGGATCGTCGCGCACATCTTCGATGGCGGCGTCGGCAAAAGGATCATCAAGGTCGGGACTATCGGACATGGACGGATATATAGGGACTTTTCAATCTTCCGTCTCCGGTAAATCACGATTCGTCAACAGGGCGGGATTCCCACGCCGGGCGCTTAGGGTTAGACTATAGGAATGCCCTCCCACATCACGCAACTGACCTATGCCATTGGTGACGTCCACGGCTATGACGACCATTTCGAACGCCTGATCGACCGCATCCGTATCGATGCCGAAATGGCCGGGGAAAGGCCGCGCGTCGTGCTCCTCGGCGACTATATCGATCGTGGTCCCAAGTCGCGCCAGGTGCTGGACCGGATACTGAGGCTTGAGGCCGCGCCGTGGTGCGACCTGATCGCGCTGAAAGGCAATCATGAAGACGCCCTGCTGCGCTTCCTTGATGATCCGATATCCGGCGACACCTGGCGCACGTGGGGTGGCGCGGCGACCCTGGCCAGCTATGGCATCGACATGCCGTTTTTCGTTGACCGGCTCGAGGTCTGGGAAGACACCAGTGCGGCGTTTTCACGCGCCATCGATGCGGAACACCGCGCCCTGCTGGAACGGCTGCCGGCCAGCTATCAGACGGATGACTATCTCTTCGTCCATGCCGGCGTCGATCCCGACCGGCCGCTGTCAGACCAGGGACCGGAAACGTGGATGTATATCCGCGGCCGTTTCCTGCGTTCCGAAAAGGCCTGCGACTACGTGGTGGTTCATGGTCACACGCCGGAGGACGAGCCGTCCGACCTGCCCTGGCGCATTGGCGTCGACACCGGCATCTATTTCAACGGCAGACTGACGGCCGTGCGGCTGCATGGAGAAACGCGCCGTTTCCTCAGCGTTGAAGGCGATATTTAAATTGTTCTGAAATTCCAAGTTCGCCTAACGAACTTAGCAAAGGCGACTGCCCGCCGCGCACTTTAAGGCGTGCTAACGCTTCGCTCTTTGAGCACTTTTGCGCGAGCCTCGCGGCTCTTGAGCGACAACAGAGGTGAGACGGCACGACCCGAAGGTGAATTCGTTGTGGCTGCTGCCTTCCGGCCCTGACCAGGTTGGCGAGGCCTTCGCCCGCACCGTCTCACGGCCTATATGCGTATTTTGGCTCACCTGCGCAAGAGGCATTTCGAATGCCACCGGTGTCAAAGTAACTTGCCCTGTGTAAGACAGCGTGGCAAGGTCGTGGGAAAACAGGGAATGCATATATGATTTCGCGCAGGCTGCTCACCTCGTTCATCCTTTCCACGGCGCTTCTCACAGGCCCGGCCCTTGCTGAAGTCATAGGGCACAATGTCCCCGCCCTGCCGCTGACGGCGGAGCGCGTCGCCGCCTTGCCTGAAGCCAGCCGTGGTGCCTGGGAAACCTATCTCAAGACCTCTGCCTCGCTTCAGGCCGCGGACAGGGCCGCCCTGGCAGCCGAACAAAAGGGGCTGGCCGCTATCCCCAAGCCGTCACCCCATGGCGACAGCGCCAAGACCATGCCTTTGAAAAATGGCACGGAATGGTATGCGACACCGGAGGCACGCAGCGTCGCCGACACGATCGTCAGCTTCCAGACCCCGGCCGGCGGCTGGGGCAAGAATATGCTGCGCAACGTTCCCGTCCGCCAACGCGGCCAGTCCTATACCGGCGACAATGTGTCTGCCCATCTCCAGGCCGGCGACAATGACCCGTCGGCGGAAGGGGGTTGGGACTATGTCGGCACCTTCGACAACGGCGCGACGACGACCGAGCTGCAATTCCTGGCGCTTGTCGCCTCTGCCAATCCCGGCGCCGAAGGCGACGCATATCGCAAGGCTGCCCTGCGTGGACTCGAATACATGCTGACGGCCCAGTTCCCAAATGGCGGCTGGCCGCAGGTCTTCCCGCTGCAGGGCGGCTATCACGACGCCATCACCTATAATGACGACGCGCTAAGCGATGTGACGGAAGTCCTCACCCTCGCCGCCGAAGGCCGCAAGGGCTTTGGCTTCGTACCGCAGGCCTTCCGCGACCGCGCCCGTACAGCGGTCGACCGCGCGATCGAATGCATCCTCGTCACGCAGGTGCGCCAAAATGGCAAACTGACCGTGTGGGGACAACAGCACGACGCCCTGACCTTGGAGCCGACCTCGGCGCGCAACTATGAACCACCGTCGTTTTCGAGCGGGGAAAGCGCGGGTCTGCTGGTCTATCTGATGCAGATCAAGGACCCGTCGCCGCGCGTGATTGCCTCCGTGCATGCCGGTGTCGCCTGGCTCAAGGACGCGGCGCTGCACGATGTCGCATGGGTCAAGATCCCCGATGACCGCGTCCTGCAGCCGCAGCCCGGTGCGCCGCTTCTGTGGTCGCGTTATTATGACTTCAAGACGGGCAAGCCGATCTTCGGCGACCGCGACAAGACGATCCACGACACGGTGACCGAGATCAGCCAGGAACGGCGCCGCGGCTATTCGTGGTACAACTCCACCCCGCAAAAGGCGCTGGACGCCTATGCCAAATGGAGCCAGACTCACCCGCAATAAACGCGGAGGTCGCTCATGCCCGACACGATCAACGGCTATAGCCGGCGCTGGTGGAAGGAAGCGGTCGTCTATCAGATCTATCCGCGGTCCTTTTGCGACAGCAACGGCGACGGCATAGGCGACCTGCGTGGGATTCTTGACAAGCTGGCGCACATCAAGGGGCTGGGCGTCGACGTCATCTGGCTGAGCCCGCACTTCGACTCGCCCAATGCCGACAATGGCTACGACATCCGCGACTATCGCAGCGTGATGGCGGAGTTCGGCACCATGGCCGATTTTGACGAACTGCTCTCGGCTATCCACGCCGCCGGCATGAAGCTGATCATCGACCTGGTCGTCAACCACTCAAGTGACGAACACGCCTGGTTTGCAGAAAGCCGCAAGGGTCCGGACAATCCGTATCGCGACTACTATATCTGGCGGCCGGGACGTGGCGATCAGCCTCCCAACAACTGGGCGTCGATCTTCCTGGGTCCCGCGTGGACGAAGGACGGCGACGACTGGTACCTGCACCTCTTCGCCAGCAAGCAGCCGGATCTCAACTGGGAAAACCCTGCGGTCCGCCGTGAGGTCCACGACCTGATGCGTTTCTGGCTCGACAAGGGCGTCGACGGCTTCCGCATGGATGTCATCCCCTTCATTTCCAAAGATCAGGAATTCAAGGATCTCCTTGAAGAGCAACAGGCCAAGCCGCAGTTTGCCTATACGACCGGCCCAAAGCTTCACGAATATTTGCAGGAAATGCGGCGTGAGGCGCTCTCGCCCTACGACACCATGACGGTCGGCGAAGCCTTTGGCGTGACACTCGACCAGACGCCGCTGTTGATCGACGAACGGCGCGGCGAACTGGACATGATCTTCCAGTTCGATACGGTCGAGGTCGATCGCGGTGCCGACGGCCGCTGGAAACCGTGGGTCTTGCCCGAGTTGAAACGCATCTTCACGCGCCACGATGCCGCGCTCGACAAACACTGCTGGCCGACCGTCTTCTTTTCCAACCACGACAATCCGCGCGTTGTATCGCGTTACGGCGACGACAGCCCGCAATGGCGGATCAAATCGGCCCAGGTCATGGCCACCCTGCTTCTGACCATGAAGGGCACGCCCTTCATCTATCAGGGCGACGAGATCGGCATGACCAACTTTCCGTTCACCGCGCCGGATCAGTTCGATGACCTGTGGACCAAGGCCGCCTGGCGCGAGGAGGTCGACAGTGGCCACGTCACGCGTGAAGCGTTCCTGTTCAATCAGAACAAGGTCAGCCGCGATCATGCCCGCACGCCGATGCAATGGTCGGATGCTGTAAACGGCGGGTTTACGACCGGCACACCGTGGCTGGCCGTCAATCCGAACTATGGCCAGGTCAATGCGCTGACCGCTGGCGCGTTGTACGATGCCTTTGCTCGCCTGATCGCCCTGCGCCATGCCGAGCCCGCTTTGGTCTATGGCGATTTCCACGACCGGATGCCGGACCATTCGCATCTGTTCGTGTATGAGCGAACGATCAATGGCAAAGGTTTTGTTGTGGCGCTGAATTTCTCTGCTGAGGAGCAGGTTTGCAACTTGCCTGGAGAGATGGTGTTCAGCAACTATCATGGCATTTCCCTGGAGTTGCGCGGCTGGGAAGCGCGAGTCTGCCACATATAATCCCCTCTCCCCGCGCGCGGGGAGAGGGTTAGGGTGAGGGGCAAACTAGGGTCGTTGCACGCTGAATGTCGGTAATGCCCCTCATCCGGTCCAGCAAGCTGGAACACCTTCTCCCCGTTATGACGGGGAGAAGGGATGTACTTTTGCCTTTTGCACGCTTGTGTGTCACAAGCCCGGCCGATGAACGATCCGATTTATGAAACCCTGCTGCTGCCTATCGAAGACGGCACGATCGCCCTGCCCGATGACGGCGCCCTGTTCCTGCGCGCGCGGACCGGCTTCCCGTCCCTGCCCGCCACTCAGGTCGTATGTGAACAAAGCTTCCGCCCGGCCTATGATGCCCTGGTTCGCTCGGGCTCGACCGTGCGCGATGGCGACGACGGCCGCGCCTTCGGCCTGGCCCTTGTCCTGCCACAGCGCCAGCGCGACGAAAACCGCGCATTGCTGGCCCGCGCTATCAAGGCCACGCGTGACGGCGGCACCGTCGTGGCGGCGCAATCGAATACCCAAGGGGCCAAAACGTTCGAAAACGAGCTGGAAGCCCTGACCGGCAATGTCACTAGCCTGTCCAAGAACAAGTGCCGCGTCTTCTGGGCCCGCATCGATCGCAGCCGGATCAATTCCGATTTATTGGAAACGTGGCTCGCCAACGATGCCCCGCGCCGTAACGACGCTGGCTATCTCAGCCGTCCCGGCCTGTTCGCCTGGGACCGGATCGACGCCGGATCGCAGAAGCTGATCGACCATCTGCCGCCCGATCTGTCCGGCCGCGCCGCTGATCTGGGCGCAGGCTTCGGTTTCCTCGCCGATGCGGCCTTGAAACGATGCCCGAAGCTGACCCATATCGACCTTTTTGAGGCCGAAAAGCAGGCCCTGGACCTGGCGCGCGAAAACCTGGCCCCACACGGCGACCGCGCCGGCTACCACTGGGCTGATGTGACGCGCGGTGTCACTGGCGAATACGATGTGGTTATCAGTAACCCGCCCTTCCACGTCGACCGCGAAGACCGCAGCGATATCGGCCAGGCCTTTATTCGCGCGGCTGCCGGTGCGCTGAAGTCCGGCGGCCAGCTGTTCATGGTCGCCAACCGCCACCTGCCCTACGAAGAGACGCTGAAGGCTGCCTTCAAGTCGGTGAAGATGCTGGCCGATACCGGCGGCTACAAGATCATCCAGGCCATCGGCCCCCAAAACAAGCGCAAATGAAGCTGATCAAGCACCTCGCCAATCTCGGTTACGGCAGCCGCAAGGAGGTCCAGAAGCTCCTGCGCATGGGCAAGTTCACTGACCCTGCCGGTACGATGATTGGTGAAGGCAGCGCGATTGCGCACGCCGACATTCGGTATCGTGGCAAGCCGCTCGATCCAAACTTTGGCGTCGTGCTGATGCTCAACAAACCGACCGGCTATGTCTGCTCGCTGAAGGACCGCGGTCAACTGGTTTATGAACTGCTGCCCGAGCGTTTCGCCGTCCGAAAGCCGGTGCTGTCGACCATCGGCCGGCTCGATTCCGACACATCCGGCCTGCTGCTGTTCACCGATGACGGCGACTTTCTCCACCGCATCATCTCGCCCAAAAATCACGTTTCCAAAATATACGAAGTGACGTGCGCGCGACCAATAGACCTAAAATATAAAGACATTTTCGCGTCCGGCACGCTTGTCCTGGAGAGCGAAAAGGACGCGCTTAAACCCGCGTTTCTGGAAGTAACCGGCGAAAAGACAGCGCGGCTGACCCTGTACGAGGGGCGATACCACCAAGTCCGGCGCATGTTCGCCGCCGTCGGCAACCACGTCGAAGCGCTTCATCGTTCGCAAATGGCGGAGCTGACTTTAGGCGATCTCAAACCCGGCCAATGGCGCATACTGACGCCCAATGAGCGCGACGGCTTATTAGTCTAGACCGTTGGCGTCCAGAAGCGTGGCAATTGTCGCCTTGAGCGTGGTGGCGACCTGATCGGGCGTGCGTGTTTCGCTGAGCAACCGAAACATGCCCATGCTCGTCAGGCCGAAGATCAGATCGCTGCAATCGGCGCGTCCGGCATCCGGTCCCGACATGCGGCCCAGCAAGGTATCAAAGACCATCCGGCGACGTGCATTCCGCTGGGCAATGGCCTCTGCAAATTCCGGATCAGAGGCGGCCGCATCGTGCAACTGAGCGAAAAACATGTGGTCGCCCCAAAATCCACACAGGATGTCTATGGCCTGGTTTAACCCTTCGCGCGGCACCCGCGTCTGCATCGCCTCGGCCATACGGGCGATGCCGCCACGCCGCGCATTCTCATCGAATACGGCTTCCAGGAGCCCGCGACGCGATCCGAACTGCTTATAGACCGTCAAGCGCGTCACGCCGGCCGCCCGCGCGACGGCTTCCATCGACAGCATGGCAGGACCGCCATCCAACAGGCGCGCGGCCGCGTCCAGGACCTTCTGGCGCTTTTCGGCGGCGGCGGCATCGCGCTTGACGCTGACATAGGGGCGTGGTGGCAGATCGGACATTTTCCGCTTGCAGTTCAGTTTACACTATGTATATCTATATTTTCAGTGAACAATGCGTATATCGAATTGTCTTTCCAAGACTGCCGCAAAGGAAGTCGCCATGCAAATCCTCATCATTATAGCGCTGATTCTGCACGTATTATCGGCCGTGTTTTGGATGGGATCTTCCGGCACTCTGGGGAGAAGCGGCGGACAGATGGCGGAAGTGCTCTTTCCGTGGCAGTTGGCAGGCATTGTCATTGTGGTGCTGACAGGTGGGTTTTTGTGGAGCCAGCTCCACGTGGGTGGGTTCGGCACCTATGAGCAGATCCTGGCCGCCGGCGCGGGCCTCGCCCTGCTGGCCGCCGTAACGCAGGGCATTCTTATCGGTCCGAACCTGCGCAAGCTCAGAAACAGCGACGCCAAGGCACGTAAAACCGCGGCCATCGCTCACCGCGTCGCGTCGGGCCTTCTGGGCGTGTGCCTGATCTGCATGGTGATCGCGCGGTTCGTCTGAGGCCTTCCGTTCAGGCCGGGCGCGGATTGGCCAGCGGCGCGTAGAATTCCGGCCGGCGGTCGCGGAAGAAACCCCAGGCGGCGCGATGCGTCTTCAGGAAATCGAGATCGAACGCCGCCACCAGAACGCCCTGCTCACTCGCGCCGAATTCCTGAACCTTGTCACCGCGATGATTGGCGATAAAACTGTGACCATAGAAGGTCTGACCGCAGCCGTTCTGCGGCGAGATCAGGCTTTCGGTGCCGATGCGGTTCGACGCCACGACGGGAATGACATTGGCGACGGCATGGCCTTGCATGACACGCTGCCACGGCGCCGCGGTATCCAGCGAATCGTCGTGCGGCTCAGAGCCGATGGCAGTGGGATAGAACAGGATCTCGGCGCCTTGAAGCGCCATGGCGCGCGCCGCTTCCGGGTACCACTGGTCCCAGCAGATACCGACGCCGATGCGGGCGTATTTCGTCTCCCACACCTTGAAGCCGGTGTCGCCGGGCCGGAAATAGTACTTTTCCTGATAACCCGGGCCGTCGGGAATATGGCTTTTGCGATAGACGCCCAGCAGCTCACCGCCGGCGTCGACGACGACCAGGCTGTTGAAATAGTGCGGACCTTCCGCTTCGTAGATCGAGGTCGGGATGACGACATCCAGCTCCCTCGCCAGCTTTTGCATGGCTACGACCGCCGGATGAGTGCGCCATGGATAGGCCGTGGCGAACCACTTTTCTTCCTGGCTGACACAGAAATATTCGCCCTGGAACAGTTCCGACGGCAGGATGATCTGCGCGCCCTTGGCCGCCGCCTCACGCACCAGCGCTTCGGTCTTCGCGATATTGGCGTCCATATCGGAACCATAGGCGGTTTGCAGCGCCGCGACTTTCACCGTCCGGGTCATAAGGGATACTCCAAATCTAAAATCCGCCACCACATAGTAAACGACAGAGAATCATCAAGCCTTGATCAACGGGACTTGCTGGCTGATGCAGTGGAAGCTGCCGCCGCCGGTCAGGATAGCCTTTGACGACAGGCCCAGAACCTGACGTTCCGGGAACAGGCTTTGCAGCGCTTCGACCGCCAGTTCACCTGGCCGTTCCTTGTAGATCGGCACGACAACGCAATCATTGGCGATAAGGAAATTCATGTGCGATGCCGGAACGATTTCGCCGTCCTCATCCGTCACCTTGCCCGGCGACGGGATACGCACAACCTGAAGCGACTGGCCGCGCGCATCGGTCTGACTGGCCAGCAAACGTGCGGTGGCGTCATAAACATCGGCATTGGGATCGTCACGGCCAAACGCCACGGGACAGGCCACCACACCCGGCGCCACAAAGCGCGCCAGGTTATCGACATGGCCGTCGGTGTGATCGTTGAGCATGCCGTCGCCCAGCCAGATCACCTTGCGCGCACCCAGTGCGGCCTTCAGCGCGGCCTCGGCCTTTTCCTCCGTCCAGCCAGGGTTACGGTTGGGGTTGAGCAGGCACTGGCGCGTCGTTAAAATCGTGCCATGGCCGTCGTGATCGATGGCCCCGCCTTCGAGGATAAAGTCCTGGAGCTCGCCTTCGATGCCGTCGGACGCACTGATCTGGCTTGCAACCTCATCGTCGTGCGGCAGCGAATACTTGCCGCCCCAGCCATTGTTGCGGAAACCGACCGGCTTGGCCTGATGCAGGTCGTCCTCGTCCGGATCGTCGGCGACATAGACGGGACCGGTGTCACGGAACCAGATATCGCCGAAACGGCCGTCGACAATCTCGACGCGTTCGACATCGCCCAACAGGCTTTGCGCAGCCTTGTGCGCCTCATCGCCCATGACCATGAGCTTGACGTGTTCATCACCCATCTCAGCCAGCACGCGCGCCAGCGCCGCCACTTCCGCCTGGGCCGGGATAAGATCTTCCTGCCACAGAATTTCATGGCTGGGGAAGCCGAGCCACATGGCCTTGTGCGCTTCCCATTCCGCGGGAACCAATCGTGTCATGTCACTTCCTGGAGGTTGACGAAGCCTCGTTCGACTTAAGGGCTTCATGTTCGCCTGCTC
>CAMLLA010000072.1 GCA_946480525.1 uncultured Asticcacaulis sp.
TTTGCCGCCAGATGCGCATTCAACTGGTCTTGGCTATAGCCCGTCAGCCAGCGGATAATCTCATCGACCCCTGCGGCGGCGCGCCCCTTCCTTTCAACCTTGGCGATGTAAAGCGTGTGCACGCTTGCGAAACTCATGGAATAGATTCGGTGCTTCGTCATGGCGCTGCCTGTCGGGTTCATGTACCGCGCGTTAGGTGGCACGCGACGGACACAAAAGTCCACATGCATTAAACGCACCATTAGTCAGACAATTGCGCAGCTAAAGAATCCATGGTAGCGGTACCTTAAATTCCGCCGGTTTCAATCCTGATATCCAAAAATAGCAATGGCTGACCCGATCTGCACACAGATGCAGACCGCGAACAAAGCCGAGGAACGCCTATGAAAAAGCTCGCCGTCATATCGACGCTCGCCCTCCTGACCGCGCTGGCCTGCGGCGCCGAAGCCAGGACGCCGACCGGTCTCGATGCCAACGGGCACCTGACATCCATAGCGCCTTCCGCAGCGTCCTCTTCCGCCTTTTCGTACACGCCTGTCGAAGGCGGCGTTCAGGTCCGCGTCGGGGCCATCACCAAAAACATCATCTTCTATGGTCCGAAAACGGTTCGGATAAATACGACGCTCGGCGAAAACTACTGGAAGCATCCAAGCATCGTCGTGACCGACACGCCCGACGCTATCGCGTTCAAAACTCGCGACACGCCTCAGGCCCTGATCCTGGAAAGCCCTGCGCTCCATATCGTCATCGACAAGACAACCGGCGCCGTTACTTTCAAGAACGCCAACGGCAAGGTCTACACGCAGGAAAAGCAGGACGCGCCCCAGACCCTGACAAAGGCCAGCATCTCCGGGGCGCCGACCTATGAGGCGCGCAATACCTTCACCCTGAAACCGGATGAGGCCATTTACGGCTTCGGCTTTGTCGGCCAGGGCGAGATCAACCGCCGCAACAAGGATCTGCTGCTGGTCCAGACCAATATCGGCATCATCATCCCGGTCATGGTCTCCTCGGAACGCTACGGTATCCTGTGGGACACCTATTCCAAGATGCGCTTCAAGGACGGCGGCGACGGCGCCAGCCTGTGGGCCGAAAGCGCACCCGGCGGCGTCGACTACTATTTCATGGCCGGCGACACCATGGATGAGGTCATCGGCGGCTATCGCGACCTGACCGGCGATGCGCCCATGTACCCGAAACAGGCGTTCGGCCTGTTCATGAGCAAGGAGCGCTACCAGACACAGTCGCGGCTCCTCGAAGTCGCCCGGACCTTCCGCAAGGAACAGTTCCCCCTCGATTACATCGTGCAGGACTGGCAGTACTGGGGCAGCGACAAGGACGGCTCCTGGAGCGGCATGACCTGGACCCCTGATCGGTTCCCCGACCCCAAGGGGGCGATCCAGGAACTGCACGACATGCACCTGAAGCTGATGGTCTCGATCTGGCCGTCGATCGGTAACGACACCGCCCTTGGCCACGAACTGGACCAGCACAATCTCCGCTTCGAACCCTTGCACTGGATATCGAAGAAGGCGCGCATCTACGACGCCTTCAGCCCTCTTGGCCGGCAGATCTATTTCAAGCACGTGAAAAAGGGCTTGCTAGATGTCGGCGTCGACGCCCTTTGGATGGACGGCACCGAGGTCGAGGTCGGCACCGCCGTCCACGACGCCGGGGAAACCGAGCGCGACATAAAGCTGCTGGGCAATAACGCGATGGGGGATTTCACCCGCTATCTCAATCCCTATTCGCTGATGACGACCATGGGGACCTATGACGGCCAGCGTGCGACCGACAACAAGCGCGTCTTCACCCTGACGCGGTCGGCCTGGGCCGGAGCTCAGAGGACGGCGGCGGCGTCATGGTCGGGCGATACCTCCGCCAGTTGGAAGACCCTGGGCGAACAGATCAATGGCGGCGTCAACGTCACCATCGCCGGTACGCCCTACTGGACACAGGATACGGGCGGCTTCTTCGTCTCGGGCCAGTATCCGATGCGCGAGAAGGATCCGGCGTGGCGCGAACTCTATGCGCGCTGGGCGCAATACGCGACCTTCAATCCGATCATGCGCATCCACGGTACCGATGTCGAACGCGAGCCATACATCTTCAAGGACATGGATCCGGAGGTGTACGCATCGCTGCGCGCCTCGGTTGACCTGCGCTACCGCCTGATGCCCTATATCTACGGGCTGGGCTGGCAGGTCACGCACAACGACTACACGATGATGCGCGCCCTGCCCATGGACTTCCCCGACGATCGCGGCGTCCACAATATCAACGACGCCTTCATGTTCGGGCCGTCCTTCCTGGTCCATCCGGTGACCCGCCCGATGTTCCATTTCCAGCCGCCGCCAGCCGCGACGATCCCGGCGTCGGCACTGCGCACCGCCGACGGAAAGCCTGGCCTGGCCGGGCAGTATTACGCCGGTACAAACTTCGAAACACCGAAAGGAAAGACGCTCGACGCCACCATCGATTTCCGCTGGCCCGGGCCGCCGCTGACCGATATCCCCGCGGGCCTGTCGAGCCTGAACGACTTCTCGGCACGCTGGACCGGGTCGGTCACGGCGCCTGAAGACGGCGAGTACGAACTGGGTGTCGACGGCGATGACGGCTACAGGCTGTTCGTCGATGGCAAGCTTCTGGTCGAAGACTGGACCAATGGCCCGACGCGCTACAAGGGCGCTAAGGTCCGCCTCACGAAGGGACAGAGCGTCGCGATCAAGCTGGAGATCTTCCAGGGCGGTGGTGACCGCAGCCTGAGGCTGGCGTGGCGCACGCCGTCGCAGATCGCGGAAATGGCCAACAAGAAGGTCGAAATCGACACCACGATGCAGACCTATCTTCCCAAGGACGCGGTCTGGTACGATTTCTGGACGCACGAACGCTTTGACGGCGGCCAGACGGTGACGAAGACCGTGCCGCTCGACGTCATGCCGCTCTATGTCCGCGCCGGATCGATCGTGCCTATGGGGCCGTTTGTCCAATATGCAACCGAACGCCCCGACGCGGACTACGAAATCCGCGTCTATCCCGGCGCCGATGGGACCTTCACCGTCTACGAAGACGACAATGAAACCTACAACTACGAAAAAGGCCAGTACGCCACCTACGACCTGACCTGGAACGAAGCGAAAAAGACGCTGTCGATCGGCGCCCGCAAGGGCACCTATCCCGGCCTCGTCAAGGCCCGGAAACTTAATATCGTTCTGGTGAACCCGGCGAACGCCACGGCGATCAATCCCGCCACAGCGACAAAGTCCGTGACCTACACCGGCGCTCCCGTTTCCCTCAGCTTCCGATAGAGCTGCGGCGCCGCTCCGCCCTGTGTAAACTCCCTCGAAAGGCGCCGAAAAACCGGCACGCAAGGGGGAGGAACACGTAGATATCAGGAACGGTGACGGGTGCTGGCCGTAATCGGTTGAAAGCGGTTCAGGCGGTCGAGCCCGGCTACGGCCGGATGCGACCATCATAGATAAATTTTGTCGTCCGGACGATCTTTACCTGTCCAGCATCCGGGTGGCGCGGATTGATCAGGATGTTGCTTTCCAGTGGCACCACGACCGACGGCACGATCAGCAGCAACGACCGCTGCTGCGTCAACCACCTGTCGCCGAAATCGAGCGTTTCCTTGGGCGCCGGCTGTGCGTCCCAGACGGGCGGCAAGCCCCCAGCCCCCTTCCGGGCTTCGGCCGGAACTTCCGCCGCGTCCCACAGCGCGTCGGGAATGGCGATCTCCATCACGTAGCGATTGAGCGGCCAGGCGCCGGTATCGGTATGGACGATCGTCTCCAGCGCCGCCAACGCGACACTGCTGGCCGTATAGACGACCGGCATTCCCTTGCGGTTCCAGCGCCCACCGGACAGCTCGGCGCCCTTGCCGGTCATGTCGTCGTAACTGTAGGCCGGCGACGTCGAGGCGATCCGGTAGACCGAAGGCATCAGGAATAGGCGCCCGACTGGCTGCGCGCCAGGATCTGGGATATCATTTCCCGCCCATCAGAAGTGTCCATGAACTCCTCGGGGCGGCGGTTGCCAAGCGCCGCCAGAGGCCGTGAAATCCAGCCTTTCAGCCAGTGCGCGGCATCGAACCCTTCCGGATTTCCGGATTCCTGAATAATCGTCTCGACCTGTCCGATCAGCTTGGCGAAACCAATGACCCGGTCGCTCGACTCGACACTCAGGCGCGCATCCTCGGACTTCTTGCGGGCGGCGGTGGCGCGCGGAATACGCAACAGGACATAGAGCCTGGACCGGCTCTCTCCCAGGCGATCGGCCAGGTTATCGACATAGCCGACGGGCACGCCCTCGCGCACGAAGCTGTCGCGTTCCAGCGCCGATGTCTGGAACAGCAGCGCCGTACCGCTGGCGGCCTTCCAGTCATTGACCGCTACCGGCCGAACCGGCCGTGCTCTGGGTTTACGTGCGGCGGTCGATATCGCCATGATCTGTCTCCTTTGAGACAGACTATAGTCTCAAATGGACACATTGGCAATGCCGCAGCCAGGTCACGCAGGCAGCGGCATGTGACCATCCATCCTTTCCTGACCCGCCCTCACTTCGCGGGTTCGATGCGGATCGAGATAACCGTATCGTCCGTCAGATACCGCTGAGCGATGTCCTGGAGATCCTTCGGAGTCATGTCCTCGTACTGCTTGCGGCGGCCCAGCCAGTCCGCCCGCAGCTCCGGGTGCAGCGCCATGCGCGACAGCACGTAGGTCCAGTAGTCGATCATGGTGACCTCATTGGTCATGGAGGCCAGGATCGGCTGGCGCGCGCGATCGAGCTCGTCATCGCTGACCGGCTTCGTCTTCAGATCGGTGACAATGCCGCCCAGCGCCTTGCGGAAATCGCCGTCACCGCCGGCACGGATGGCAGACACCACCCCGATCCCGCCCAGGCCATCATAGACCTCGTCATTGAAGGCAAAGGCCGACGGCGCATAGTCGGCGCCCTGGCTTTCGCGCAGCTCGTCCTGGAGTCGGTTGCTCATGATGACGGCCAGGACCGTTTCGAGGCGTGATGCCCTTGGGTCCGATTGGAAATCGTCGGTCGGCCACACGGCCATGCTCATCGCCTGGTCGGCGCGGCCTTCGTGGCTCAGCGTTACCTCCCGCTGCTTCGGCGGAAAGCTCAGGCGGCGCGCGCCGTCCGCCACCACGGCCTTCGCCGGCCGGGCGGGCAGCGTGCCGAAGGTCTTGCCGACCTCGGCCACTGCCTTGCGCTCATCGACATCGCCGACAATGGTGATATGAATCGGCGTATTCGCCAGGCTGGTTTTCAGCATGTCGCGGATCACGGCGTGATCGATGCCGTCCATGCCGTTCAATCGCGTCTCGTCGAAGCGGGGATCGCCCTCATGCATGATCCGGCCCCAGTTGTGCGTTCGCACCCCTTCGGGCGTTGCCTTTAGAGTCCGGAGATATTCCGGCGCCCAGGCCGCATAGCGGTCGAACGGGTCCGGCCGATAGGCGGCGTCGGTCGCATAGGCGAACAAGAGCTCCATCTCGTGGCTCAGGCTCGACCCGTTGGTCGTACCCGAAAGCACCGCACGGTCGCCGGTAAGGTTGTAGGTAACGCCGACCTGGTAGTTGCGCAGGGCGTCGTCCTGCTCGGTCATGTTCAGCTTGTTCAGCCCCCCCCAATACAGGAAATCACCCGACGCCAGGAACAGCGGCGGTCGCGCCCTGGGGTCGAACATCACCTGACCGCCGGCAAAATCGACCTGGACGCTGATGTGGTTGGCGACCAGCTGGGTCGGCTTGATGTGCAGGGTGACGCCGTTCGGCCAGACATAACGATTGTATTCGAAGTCCGTGTCGTGGGTGGCGCTGGCCGGCGACACCTTGGGCGCGAACAACCTGCCGTAAGGCCACGACTTGCTCTTGGCCGCCGCATAGGCCGCCGCGTCAGCTCCGCTCAAGGCGTCATAGTCGGCGCGCATCGCGGCCTCATCGTAACCGTTCAGGCTTTCCCCGGAGTGCGACAGGACCGGTCCATCACCGGCGAACCAGCGTTTCAGCCGTGCGTCCATCTTTTCCTTGCTGCCGATATCCTTGCGTGCGGCCTTCTGCAACCGGATGGCTTCGTCGGGGCCTTCGGTGACGATGCCCTGATCGAGGCCGTTGACGATCATGCCCGCGATCCCGATGGAATCGCGCGTCGCCTTCGATGCCTGCAGGTAGCGGACATTGGCGTCTACGACCTGCTGTGCCTTGCGCAGTTCTTCCTTCGTCACCCCCTGTGCGCGCAGGGTGTGGACGACGCCATAGACCTGGGCGAAAGCTTCTCTCGCCCGGCCCGGCCGGGGAAAGACCGACAGATAGACGACGTCGGCTGTATGCGGCACGGGATAACTACCCATGCTGGCCGAAAAGAAGGCGGAGTCCGCCGCCAGGGCACGCGCTTTCAGCCGCGTATTGGCGATCTGGAACAGGTGGTTGTCCATGAGGATGTCTGCGATGCGGTCCGGCGTGTCGCCACGCGTGTCCGGCGGGGCGATCCAGGTGACGCCCATCTCCTCGTTCAGCCCTTTGTCGGTGTAGGCAAAGGTCTGAACGCCGGATGGCGTCCGGCTGCCCCACGCGGGTTCCTCGGGCATCGGCCCCTTGCCCTTCCAGTCGGAAAACTTCGCATTGACCATCGCCTCGACCTCGAAGGCGTCGAAGTCGCCGACGGCGATCAGCGTCGTCAGCTCGGGGCGATACCACGCGTCATAATAGGCTCTCAGTTCGGACACCGGCGCGGATTTGATGCTGTCGACCGTGCCGATCGGATTGAAGTGCTCGGCATAACGCGTGCCGGCATAAAGCCGACCCACCCACTTTTCACCGCGCCTGGCGCTGGCGTCGCTGCGCAGACGCTCCTCGGACAGGATGACGCCGCGTTCGCGATCCACGGCAGCGGGATCGAAACGAACATTGCTCGCGACTTCGCGCAGGATGAACAAGGCCTCGTCGATCGTTTCGTCGTCGCTTTTCGGCGCATGCAGCATATAGAGCGTCTTGGTATCGAAGGTGAAGGCATTGCTGTCGGCGCCGAACGCGAAACCGTGCCTTTCAAGCCGGCGGCGCAGTTCGCCTTCGGAAATATTGGTCGTGCCGTTGAACGCCATATGTTCGACGAAGTGCGCCAGCCCCTTCTGCCTGTCGTTTTCAACCAGCGATCCCGCGGCGACGCGCAGATAGACGGCGGCGGTCCCCGCCGGCGAATCGTTGGCCTGGATGATATAGCTCATGCCGTTGGACAGCCGGCCGTAGCGCGCTTCCGGGTCCGGCGTGCGGTTTGACTGTTCGTGCGGAAAAGCGACCGGCTTGACCGGTCCCGCCCACGCCGCCAGCGGCGCGCACAGGGCCACCATTACCGCCAGCCCTGCGCACATAATGTTCGATTTCATTCCGTTCCCCCACAAGTCATGGGGGCATATAACGCCGCTTCCGGGCAGGCGTAAATATGCCTGTGGCAACCGAATACGGGACTTTGACTCCAACCATGGACCTGACCGCAGATGAGCCCGTCAGTTTGCAGAGAGGCGGAGGCGCTCCACAGGCAAAAAAGGCGTCTCGGCATCTCCCACTCTCTGACAGACCTAAGTCGTTAAACGTATTCAGATTTTATGCCTCACTGCGCACTATTGGAGCGTGCCTGTCCCGTCAGGCGCACAAGGCGTGGGCCGGTCAGGTCGCTTCCTCAAAGGCTCCCCTGGCCGGCCTTCCCTATCCAATCCCCAGCAAGTGCTGCAATACTCCCGCCGCCGCGCCCAGCAAGACGATCCAGACCGGTGGCGTCTTGAGGGCCGTCAACAGGCAGAAACCAGCCATCGCAATGACGACGTCGACCAGGCCGGCGACTGCACCGGTCCAGACAGGGTTGTAAAGGGCGGCGGCCAGGATGCCCACGACCGCCGCATTCGCGCCCATCATGGCCGCGCGGGCGCCGGACAGCCCCTGAAGCCAGGACCAGAAGGGCAGTACGCCGATCAGCACCAGCATGCCCGGAAGGAAAATCCCCGCAAGCCCGATAGCCGCGCCGGACAGGACGGCCAAGGGGTGGTGCGTATCGGAAAAGGCCGCTCCCAGAAAGGCGGCAAAACTGAACAAGGGACCAGGCAAGGCCTGCGCAGCGCCGTACCCCGCCAGGAAGGTTTCCTCTCCGATCCAGCCCTGGTCGACGATGGCTTGCTTAAGCAGGGGAAGGACAACGTGGCCACCGCCAAAGACCAGCGCGCCGGACCGGTAAAAGGCGGCGAAATGTGCGACCTGTTGGTTGCCGGTCAAGACTGTGATCAGTGGTCCCGCGGCCAACAGGAACAAAAAGACCGCCAGGGCGGCAAGCCCGGTACGTTTCGACACGAAGGTCTGGATGCTGGCGCCAGGCGCGGCCTCTCCGCCCCGGCACAGGACAAGCCCGGCAAGTACTCCAAGGACGATGACACAGGCCTGCATCGCCGCGCCCGGAAAAAAGGTGGCGAAAAGGAGCGCACCCAGGCCGATGGCAATGCGGGGCGGGTCGGGGGTCAGGGTGCGCGCCATGCCCCAGACGGCTTGGGCCACAACCGCCACGGCGACCAGCTTTAGGCCGTGAACCACTGCCTGCGCCCACGGCCCCGACATGAATCCGACACCAAGGGCGAATGCGATCATAAGGATCGTCGACGGCAGTGTGAAACCGGTCCAGGCGGCGAGCGCCCCCAGCGGACCTGCGCGTCTTAACCCAATACCAAACCCAACCTGACTGGAGGCGGGCCCAGGGAGGAACTGACACAGGGCGACCAGGTCAGCGTATGCAGCTTCATCGAGCCATTGCCTGCGGCGAACGAATTCATCCCTGAAATAACCGATATGGGCGATTGGACCTCCAAACGCCGTAAGCCCGAGCTTCAGGAAGGCCCACAGTACCTCTCGCGGATGGCCCGGCGGTCCGCCCGGCGCACGGCGTGTCATTTGTCGGATCTCCAGTTAATCTTACCACTAATACTTTACCGCTATGCGGCTTATTTTTACAAAGCCGCTCTCCATATTACCAATTATTAGCGATTAAGCATTTTTATTGGCGACGTGCACAAGTGTACGAAAGACGCGAACAGAGAGGCCGGACCGGCGTCGAGGAACGCACCAACCGGGAGTATTGCGTAGCATGTTTTTCCATAAGTCCATGGCATCCGACAGGTCTTTTATCGAGGCGCTCGAGTCGTCGCAGGCCATCATCGAATTCACACCGCAGGGCCGAATCGTCCGCGCCAACGGCAATTTCCTGAACGCCGTCGGTTACACCGAACGCGAGATTGTCGGGCAGCACCACAGCATCTTCTGCGCTCCGGAATACGCGGCGACGCAGGCCTATCGCGATTTCTGGACGGACATGGCCGCGGGCAAATTTCGCGCCGGAGAATTCAAGCGCATCGGCAAGGGCGGGCGTATTGTCTGGCTCCAGGCTTCCTATAACCCCGTGGTCGACAGCAGCGGCAAGGTCGTCCGCGTCGTAAAACTGGCCTCTGACATTACCGAGGAGAAGGCGCTGAGCCTCGATCATGCCGGCAAGGTGATGGCGATCAGCCGCGCCCAGGCCGTCATCGAATTTTCGACCGACGGCGTCATCCTGACGGCCAACGACAATTTCCTTGAGACAATGGGTTACCGTCTCGACGAAATACAGGGCCGTCACCACAGCCTGTTCTGTGACGCCGACTTCGCCCAGTCCGCCGAATATCGTCTGTTCTGGGAGGCGCTCGGCCGCGGCGAGTTCCGTGCGGCGGAATACCGCCGCGTCGCCAAGGGCGGCAGGCCCGTCTACATCCAGGCTTCCTATAATCCCATTTTCGACGACACGGGTGCGGTCATCAAGGTCGTCAAGTTCGCGACCGACGTAACCGAAAAGGTCAATCGCCGCCTGTACAATGACGGCATCAGCCGCGACATCGACGGCCAGCTCAACGGCGTCCTGTCGCAGATGGACGCCGCCAACCACATGGCTTCGGGCGCGTCCAGCGCCTCGACCGAAACCAGCTCCATCGTGAGCGCGGTCGCCGCCGCCGCCGAGGAACTGAGCGCCAGCGTCCGCGACATCGGCTCCAACATGCTGTCGGCCAAGTCGAGCGTTGAAGGCGTCTTCAAACATACCGAAACGGCCAACAGCTTTGCCGCCAACCTGTCCGAATCCGCCGGCGCCATGAACAATGTCGTCGCCTTCATCCAGAACATCGCCTCTCAGATCAACCTGCTGGCGCTGAACGCGACGATCGAATCCGCCCGCGCGGGAGATGCCGGCAAGGGCTTCGCCGTCGTGGCGTCAGAGGTCAAGAATCTCGCCAACCAGGCGGCGGCCTCGACCAAGACGATCGGCGAGGAAATCGACAAGATCCAGGCGGTGAGCGCCGAAGTCGCCACGGCGCTCGCGTTCATCTCGACCTCCATGAACGACGTCCTGGCCAATGTCAGCAATGTCGCCAGCGCCATAGCGCAGCAGGAAGCCGTCACCGGTGAAATTTCCGGCAACATGCAGTCGGCCGTGACGGCGGTCCACGAAATCGAGGAAAGCCTGATCCGCATCACCGAAGCCTTCACGGTCGTGACGTCGTCGTCGGCAACTGTGAAAACGAACGTGGAAAAGCTGGTCGCCTGACGAAAAAGGCCAGCCCAAACCTCATTCGACTGCCCGTTTCGAGCCCCGCCAGCCTTGGCGGGGCATTTTTTTTGTCGTTCCCAATGCAAGATGTGATCACATTCAATCACCTAGGCACGCGAATAAGTCGGACTTATGACCATTAATTATCATTTATCATACATTTGCAGTTGACACGCGCATTGTTAAGCATAACCTAAAGGCGATCGCGCCAGACATGGTCAACTCCAAGCACATCGGTGCACGGAAAAGAGAGAGCCAGGGCCGCTCAACAGAACAGAAAGCGCTCCATCGCCGAAGGAGCGAACTCAAGAGGGAACATATGATCCGATTTAAACACTCGCCTGCGAAGGCGACGCTTCTTTGCACGTCCGCGCTCGTAGGCGCCCTGCTGGCCGCAGCCCCGGCCCTGGCTCAAGACGCCGCTGCGCCTGACGACGACACCGGTGTCGTCGTCGTGACCGGCTTCCGCAACAGCCTTCAGACCGCGATCCAGGACAAGAAGAAGTCGAACGGCGTCATCGACGTCATCCGCGCCGAAGACATCTCGAAATTCCCGGACGCCAACCTGGCCGAATCTCTGCAGCGCGTGCCGGGCGTGTCGATCTCACGTGTCGCCGGCGAAGGCCGCTCGATCACCGTGCGCGGCCTGCCGCCCTCCTTCACCCGCGTCCGCATCAACGGCATGGAAGCCCAGTCGGTCTCCGGCGCCACCACGTCGGATCGGGGCATCGGCACCGGCCGCGGCTTCGACTTCAACACTTTCTCGTCCGACCTGTTCTCGAACCTGACGGTGCGCAAGACCGCATCACCGGAGACCATCGAAGGCAGCTTAGGCGCGACCGTCGACCTGCGCACCTCGCGTCCCTTCGATTACAAGGGCTTCACTGCCGTGGTGAACGGCCAGATCGGCTACAATACCCTGTCGAAGGAAGCCGAGGACCGCAAGTTCTCCGGCGTCATCTCCAACCGTTGGGACACCTCGATCGGCCAGATCGGCGTCCTGGCTTCGCTGGCCTACACCAAGCGCCACTACTATGAGGACCAGTTCGGCTCGGGGGGCTGGAACCCCGGCTCGGTCGACGGCGGTTTCTGTACGCCGGTCGGCGTGACACCCCAGGTTCCGGCCAATGACGCCTCAAAGGGTACGGACGCGCTCAACTGCGCCACCGGCGTCGCGCGTCCGGCAGCGGGTGATCCGCTCTATGCCCAGGCCAGCGCCTCGACGACCTTCTTCCCGCGCCTGCCGCGTTATGGCCGCTTCGAGCACGACCAGGAACGCACGGGCGCCAGCCTGTCGCTGCAATGGCGGCCACAGACCGGCACGACGATCAATTTCGACGCCTTGTATTCGAACTATGACGTCAAGCGCGAGGAAAGCTGGCTGGAAGGCTTCTCGTTCGCCCGCGCCATCAGCCAGAACGGCAAGCCGCAGACCGCGGTCCGTGAACTGATCCTGTTCCCCGCCGGCACCAGTCAGACCGCCGGCGCCAACTTCAACAAGGCGGTGTCCGACGTCGCCTTCGGCCGCTTCGACGGCGTCGATGTCCGCTCCGACACCCAGCACGACGAATTCGAGAACAACTTTACCCAGTTCACCCTGTCCGGCAGCCACGACTTTAACGACAAGTGGAGCATCAACGGCCTGATCGGTGTGTCGAAATCGGAGTTCGACCAGAAGGCCCAGACCACCATCATGTTCCAGCGCCAGAACGCCGGCATGACGGTCGATTTCCGCAACAACCGCGACCAGCCGATCATCACGCACGATTTCGACGTGACGAATCCGGACAACTATTCGTTCAGTGCCCCCGACGGCACGGCCAATACCGCCAATGCCGAAATCCGCCTGAACCCGTCAATGGTCACCAACAAGTACGAGACCTTCGAAGCCAACCTGGTCTGGCGCGCGCGCGAAAACCTGACCGTCAAGACCGGCCTGCACCACAACACCTTCACCTTCGACATCAAGGCCTGGCAGCGGCCGAACAATTTCCTGGTGCCCAACCTGACCGCGCAACAGCTGCGCGACGTGACGCGGACGGTCGAATTCCCCGGCGATGGACTGGACTCGGGCGTCTTCCCCACGGCCTGGGCGACGATCGACTACGACAAGTTCGTGGCCGCGCACAATATCTACAGCAACAGCGGCATGTACGCCCTTAACCCCAACAACGGCAATACGCGCGGCGTCGAGGAAAAGGTTGATTCCGCCTACATCCAGGGTGAACTGACCAGCCAGATCGGCGGCATGACGCTCAGGACCGAGGCCGGCATCCGCTACGCCAGGACGCAACTGTCGGCGCGGGGTTTCATCGTCGGCCAAACCAGCCCGACCACGGTCGAGCACGAATATGAAGACCTGCTGCCGTCGATCAACGCCACCTTGGAAGTCACGCCTGACGTCTTCATCCGCGGCTCGGCCGCGCGCGTCGTCTCACGGCCGGAACTGGGCTTCCTGACGCCCGGCGGCAACCTCAATCCGAGCGGAACGCCGTCCCTGTCCTCGGGTAACCCGATGCTGGAGCCGATCCGCGCCAACAATCTCGACCTGTCGGCGGAATGGTACTTCGCGCGCGGCTCGCTCCTGTCGGCCGGTCTATTCTACAAGGACATCGAGTCGTATGTTCAGAATGACTCGCGGCAGTCGACCTTCCGCGACCTGGGCTTGCCGTTGTCGCTGCTGGGCAGCTCCGGCGTCGATCCGGACAACACGCTGTTCACCGTCACCCAGCCGCTCAACACGCCGGGCGGACCGCTCAAGGGCTTCGAGTTGAACTATCAGCAGTCGTTCAGCTTCCTGCCGGGCTGGCTGAGCCATAC
>CAMLLA010000073.1 GCA_946480525.1 uncultured Asticcacaulis sp.
CGCGGCCCGAACCTCTGTTCGGGCCGTTTCTTTCCGCAGATAGGCCTCGATCTGGCTGGACGGCATTGGGCGTGAGAACAGGAAACCCTGGATATACCGCGCCTTTACCTGCAATAACTGGCTCAGCTCATGCTCGGTCTCGACGCCTTCGACGACGCAGTCCAGATGCAGGTTGCCGCACAGGTCGATGATCGTCTTGATGATCTTGAGCGCCGCGTCGTGCTTGACCAGCTGGGTGACGAAGCTGCGGTCGATCTTGATCTTGTCGACCGGCAGGCGGTGAATATAGCTGAAGCTGGAATAGCCCGAACCGAAGTCGTCGATCGCCACGCGGCAGCCCATGGTCTTCAGTTGCAACAGGGCTTCGCACGCCTGTTCGAAGTCGGTCAACATGGCCGTTTCGGTGATTTCGAATTCGATACGGCGCGGATCGACACCAGAACGCTTTACGGCTTCGCGGATAGCGTTGATGGACAGGCTTGAGCGCAGGTCGCGTGCCGACAGGTTGAACGAGACGCGCAGATGCGACGGCCAGGTGGAAACCTTTGCAAGCGCCTTCTCCAAGAGGATAAGCGTAACGCGGGTAATGAGCCCCGAACGTTCCGCAGCCTTTATGAAGACGTCCGGGCGGACATCGCCCAGTTGCGGGCTTGTCCAGCGCGCCAGGGCCTCGAAGCCGGTTGTCCGGCGCTCGACCGCGTCGACCTGTGGTTGGAAGACGATCGACAATTCCCGGTTCAGGTCGGCAGTGCGCAGGGTCTGGTCGACAACACTGAAGTCGTGCATCTCCGTTTCATGCGCCTTGGTGAAGACGACCGGCGCACCGCGCAGATTCTGCTTGGCGAAATAGAGGGCGTAGTCGGCGCGTTCAAGCAACTGGGACGTCGTCATGCCGTTGTCGGCAGCGCGGACAAATCCGACCGAAGCGGAGATATTGGCCGCCACACTCCCGAGGAGATAGGTTTCACGCAAAGCATCGCACAGGGCGGCGCCAAACGCCTGCAAGTCCTGTTCGGAACGGCTGCCAGACAGGATGACGGCGAATTCGTCGCCGCCGATGCGTGCCGCGAAGCCCTCGGCTCCGCAATGGTCGCTGAGGCGCCGGGCAACCTGAATCAGCAGCTCATCCCCGACCGAGTGGCCGTAGATATCATTGACCGGCTTGAAGCCGTCGAGGTCGATCAGCGCCAGATCGAAAGGCGCGCCCTTGCCGGCTTCGACCTGACGGAAAAAGCTGCGGCGGTTAGGCAGGCCGGTCAGCGCGTCGCAGTTCGCCATGGCCGACGCCTCGGCGTGCAGCTTTTCCGCGACGATGCGCGCGCGGATGGCCTGGAACAGGGTGTTGCGCACGATCAATGAAATCATCATGACCACCGGCACGATCAGGATGGCCAGTACCGCGGAGTCCTTGCCGACGATCGTCCCCTTCGTCACGGCAAAGCCGATCAGGGCCGTCAGGGTGGCGAGGAAACTCGGCAGCATGACGCGCAGCCGCACGCTGGTGGCGCCGAAGATCAAGGCGAGAAAGGCGAAATAGACCAGGCGCTGCGGATCGTAGTGCAGAAGCTGATAGGCGATCGGGTTGACAAGCAGCAGTGCATTGACGCTGGCGCTGGCGACATCGAGCCGCAGCAGGCTCTTGGTGTTGCGCAGGTAACGGAAATAGAAAAAGAAACTTGCGGCCGAATTGAGGATGGCCAGGGTCAGCAGTATCGCGAGATCGCTGCCCGTTTCTGTCTGGAACCGGTTATAGACCACGATGCCGTAGTAGACGCCGGTGATCAGGCAAAAGGTCCGGACAATCGGCACGATGGCGTCGAATTCATCCGCCGGCGCCAGCCCCTTGGGTGCCACAAGACCGTGATTGCGAAAGAAGTTTATGATCCCGTTTGACCGGCTGCGCCATGAGCGTCCCGTCTTTTGCTCTGCCACAGCTCCGCCAAGCCCCCTTGCTTCCTTAGTGTGGTTTAGCACACATCCTTGAAAGAAAGCCTAATGCCGGGACGGGCCTGCCAATGAATACCGCTAGACGGCCTTGCGGAGCGGCTCTACCCGTTCGTCATGTTCAGCCGCGAGATAGCTGGCTACGGCATCCGGGCTCATCGGACGGGCGAACAGATAGCCCTGGACATAGCGGGCATTGATGTCGCGCAGCAGGCTGCACTGGGCCTCGGTTTCGACGCCCTCGATAATGTGATCCAGTCCCAGATTGCCACACAGGTCGATCATCGTCTTGACGATCATCCGTGTCGGGCTGGTCGCGGTAATCTGGGTGATAAAGGACCGGTCGATCTTCAATGTGTCGATAGGCAGGCGATGGAGGTAGCTGAAGCTGGAAAAGCCGGAGCCGAAATCGTCGAGCGCAATTCTGACGCCCAGGCTCTTGAGCGCGTTCAACCCTTTCAATGCGCGGTCGAAGTCCGTCATCATGGCCGTTTCGGTGATTTCGAACTCGACACGGCTGGGCGCGACGCCGCTCGACAGGACGATGTCGCGAATGGCGTCGATCGCCCTGCGTGAATGCAGATCGCAGGTCGACAGGTTGAATGTGACGAACAGGTCTTCGGGCCATTCGCGCACAGCCCTAAGGGTCTTGCGCAGCAGGATTTCCGTCAGCTTGCCGATCGTGCCGGACCGCTCGGCGGCAAGGATGAACACGTCAGGCGTAACATTGCCCAGTTGCGGGCTGGACCAGCGCGCCAGGGCCTCAAACCCCACGGTCTGTTGGGCCCCGAGATCATATTGGGGCTGGAAGACGATATACATTTCGGCTTCCAGGTCACCCGTTCGCAGGGCGGCATCGATGCGATTGAAATCCCGCATCTCGCCCTCCAGGCGGGTGTCGAAAATCACCGCCTCGCCACGGGCGTTCGCCTTGGCGCGATAGAGCGCGTAGTCGGCACGTTCCAGCAACAGAGTGCCGCTGGCCTTGTCCGCGCCGGCCCGGACCACACCGATCGAACCCGACAGGGTAACCGTGGCGCCCCCCAGGTGGAATGGCTGGCGCAGCGAGGCGCAGACCTGACGTCCGAGCGCCTGCAACTCGCCCCTGCGGCGGCGTATCGGCAGGATCAGCGCGAACTCATCGCCGCCAAGACGTGCGATAATGGCGTCGTCGGGGCAGACAGCCTGCAGGCGGTGACCGACCTCGACCAGGACGGCGTCGCCGGCGGCGTGGCCATAGACATCATTGACCGGCTTGAACCCGTCCAGATCGATCAGCCCCAGGTCGAATGGTTTGCCTGAACGCAGAAGTTCCTCCAAGGCAGTGAAGAAGCTCCTCCGGTTGGGCAACCCCGTCAGCGCATCATTGTGCGCCAGGGCCGATGCTTCGTCGCGATGCCGGTCGGCCATCACGCGGGCACGCACGGCCTTCAGGATGGTGACCCTCAGGATGACGCTCATGCACAGGCCGGTCATCAGCGCCGTCAGCGCGATCCAGGCGTATTGTTCGGTATGCGCTGGCTCACGCGCCAGGGCGATAACCGCGAAGGTGGCGACGGAGACCAGTGCCCCAGGCAGCACGACGCGCATCGATACGCCCGATATAGCGAAGATCGGCAGGGACAGCGCGAAGTAGATCAGCTTCAGCGGATCGTAATACAGGGCGATATCGATGGCCGTATTATAAAACAGCAGGAAGTTTGCGATATGGCCGGCTACCATGAGCCGGCGCATGGAATGGGTCTGGCGCGTGTAACGCAGAAGCACGGCGCCGGCGATGACCGACACCATCGCCGCCAGCGGCACCAGTCCCCAGTCACCGGGGACACGGTAGGTCAATCCATTGACGAAGTAATAGGCAACCAGCGCCAGCAAATAGCCGCGCACGACCGGACGCATGGTGTCGGCAAGTTCGCGGCGCATGACCGCCGTATCGGTCCCGCTCCCACGACGATCACGCCGACTCCACCGGATTCTCGTGATGATATTCCGCGCTACCGACCGCACCATTTCGCAACCGTTTGCAAGCTGTCTTACAAAGAGAAACTGCGAATGCGGCACTGGAAAAAACTCTACGCGTACTGGATATGAAGGGCCTTTCTACCACCGGCGCGTCAATGCATTGCTAAACGACTTGGTTAAGGCCGCACTGTTCGCGCCGATTTGTCACAAACGAGACTTGCCTTGGGATGGCGGGCGGGCCTATACAAATTTCATGTTGCAAACGCGAAGCAAGCCCGTTCCACAAACGCCTTTCGAACGCCTGAACGACGTGATCGAAGCCGCGAAAGCGCGCGGTGCCGATGCTGCCGAAGCGGTATTCGCTGAAAGCCGGTCCTTGAGCGTCAGCATCCGCAAAGGCGAACTGGAAACGGTCGAACGCGACGAAACCGCCGACCTGGGCCTGAGGGTCTTTGTCGGCAAAAAACAGGCTGTCGTGTCGGTTTCCGAGTTTTCGCCGCAAACGCTCGATCGGCTTGTCGAACGGGCTGTGGCGATGGCGTCACTGGCGCCCGACGACCCTTATGCCAGCCTGGCCGACCCGGCCCTGCTTTATCGTTCCGGCGCGTCGGAAGACAGCCTGCAGATCTACGACGATACGCACCAATCCGCCGAAACGCTCCAGAATCAGGCGCTGGCCATCGAAGCCGCCGGTCTTGACGTCGATCCGCGGCTGCAGGGCGACGCGGCATCGACCGGCTATGCGCAGAACTGCTGGCACATGCTGACCTCGAACGGCTTTAAGGCGACCCACCACACCAGCCTGTTCTTTCTGTCCGGCCGCTTCATCGCCACGGGCGAGGACGGCGCGATGGAACGCGACGGCGAAGGCCGAAGCACACGGTTCGCCGAAGACCTTCCGACCGTCACAGAGATCGGCACGACCGCCGCTGAACGGGCCATCAAAGCGTTGGGCGCGCGCAAGATCCAGACCCAAAAGGCGCCGGTTCTGTTCGACAAGCGCATCGCCAAGTCGCTGATCGGCCAGTTCCTGGGCGCGATCTCCGGTACTGCGATCGCCCGTGGCTCGAGCTTTCTCAAGGACAAGCTGGGGCAGCGTCTGTTCGATCCGTCGGTCCAGATCATCGATGATCCCCTGCGCGTGCGTGGGTTGGGCTCCTGCCTGTTCGACGACGAGGGTGTCGCTACAAAACGCATGTCGCTGATCGAAGACGGCAGGCTTACGACCTGGCTGCTCAATACGGCATCGGCGCGCCAGCTGGGCATGACGACGACCGGCCACGCCTCGCGCGGTCTGGCCAGTCCGCCGGGTGTCGGCGCTCATAACATCGTCCTGTCGGCCGGGCCAAAATCGTGCGCGGAATTGCTGAAAGACGCCGGCAAGGGCGTGATCGTCACCTCCATGTTCGGCCCTAGCGTCAATTCCGATACGGGCGACTGGTCGGCGGGAGCGTCGGGCTTCTGGTTCGAAAACGGCGAAATCCAGTATCCGGTCAACGAGATCACCGTCGCCGGCAATCTGATCGACATGTACCAGCGCCTGATTCCGGCATCGGACCTGGAGATTCGCGGCACCATGGACACGCCCAGCCTGCTGATCGATTCTTTAAGCGTCGGGGGCAAGTGATGGCGAGCGCCGTAACGGCCAGCGACCTCGACCTGATCATCGACAAGGTGCGCCGCGCCGGCGCTCTGGCGCAGCACCTCAAGGCGCACGGCCTGATCACCAGCTTCAAGCCGGACGGTTCCATCGTCACAAATGCCGATACCGAGGTCAATCTGTGGCTGAAGGAAGCCCTGCTCGAAGCCCGGCCGGATTACGGCTGGCAAAGCGAGGAATCGCCGGACAATGTCGAACGGCTGGCGGCGGCCCGGACCTTCGTCCTCGATCCGATCGACGGCACCATGGGCCTGTCCAAGGGCAGTCCCTACTGGACCATTGCCCTGGCCATCGTCGAAGCGGGACGCCCTGTCGCAGCGGTCGTCTACGCACCCGACGCCCATGAATTGTTCAGCGCCGCTGCCGGCCAGGGCGCGAAACTCAACGACCAGCCCGTCCATGCGCGTGACCGCCAGACCCTGGAGGACGCCGAAGTCGTTGGAGATTCCCGGCTGTTCGGCCGCGACATCTGGCCGGAAGCCTGGCCGCGCCTCAGTGTCCAGTCACGCCCGTCGGTGGCCTATCGCATGTGCGTCGTCGCCGCCGGCCGCGCCGACTTCACCATGGCGCTGACACCCAAGCGCGACTGGGATGTGGCCGCAGCCACCCTTATCGCCCAGGAGGCCGGCGCCATTGTCTCTGACCATTTAGGCAATTCTTACGGTTTCAATGCCAGAGATAGCCTCAAACCCAGCCTGATCTGTTCCGGTCCGGCGCTGTTTCCTGAAATCATCCGGCGTTGCGCGCATCTGCTGACGCTGGAAAATCCCTGAGCTTGAGTGAGACTATGAGCGACAAACAACTTCTTCATCTCGTCATCGGTGGCGAACTGCTGGACCTGAACGGCACGACCTTCAAGGATCTCAAACAGGTCGAGTTTGTCGGCGCCTATCCGAACAATGCCGAAGCCGTCAAGGCGTGGCGCATGAAGGCGCAGTCAACGGTTGATAACGCCCTGATGCGCTACTTCGTCATCCATGCCCACAAGTTGATCGACCCGTCGACCGAAGGCGAATAATCAGGTCACCAGATCGTACAGACCGGCCGCATAGGCCTGGTCGGACAGCTTCTTGTTGGTGAAGCGATTATCGGCGGCGTCCACCGCATGGAGGATGCCGCCGGCAATTTCCGCCGGAATATGGTCCGGCGCGGCTTGTCCCCGTGGCAGTTCGGCCTCCGCCAGAACGAAATATACCTGTCCGTTATCGTCGCGCAGGAAATCCACCACCCACTCGACCTCGTCCGTCATCAGCACGTAGCGAATCTTGGCGATGCGCTGGACGCACAACGGCCATAAGAGGTTGAAATCATCCTCGGAAATAGCCGTCTCGATCTCGACCAACTCGGCTGCCTGCGGCACCCACTTCTTGTAAGTGAAGATAAAATCCTCGTCGCGCTGGCGTATGCGCGGGCCGTCGTCCAGGTAAGCCTGGCGAATGTCATGGCGCGTCCAGCCGGCCAGACGACCGGCGTCAAAGTCGGGCCTGAGCACATATTTGCGTTCGTTTTCGACTGGCACTATTCCCGCCTCAAAAGCTTTTCAGTCATCAGTGTTCCCCACCACGAAGCCTTGAAGTCGGCCTTGATGGCAGCGGGATCGTACTGCGGACTGTCGACCCATTCCAGGAAGCTGATGCCCCGGGGTTCGATGTCGCGCAGATAGACCTCGAACATGTAGTCGAGCACGCCCGTGAGGCCCGCCTTCATGTGCAGATATTTAAAACTCAACTGTTGACGCGCCCGTTCGATCGGCTGGCCGAGGTGCAGGTGCGCATAGAGAACGCTCATCATCCCGGCGCGATCGGCGCCCGACTTGCAATGCAGCAGCGCAGGATATTCGATGCGGTCGAATAAGGCCTTGGCGGCAAAGATTTCATCGCGCGTCGGCAAGCTGCGCGACGTCAGGCCGAAATTTTCGAGCTTCAGCCCCAGCTTTTCGCAGGCGTACTTTTCCAGGTAATAGAAGGATCCGAAGCCGCCGCGCAGATTGATGACGGTCTTGATCCCCCTGCGCTTCCATTGCGCCAGCTGGAACGGCCACGGTTGGTTGGTCCGCAGCATCTTGTCGTCGATCCAGTGGGCATTGGTGAAGCCGAGACGCAAATAGGCGTGGTCACCCCACAAGTAATGCAGGTAGGTGCCAAAACGTTGCCAGCGGGTTTCCGTCGGGAACTTGGTCTGGCGAAATTTCTTGGGGTACAGCTTCAAAAACGGCCTCAAAAACAATTTCCGAAGCCTCGGCTTCGGCAAGCACGACGTACGCCGGGGCTTATGCCCAAGAGGCGGGTAACCGCCCAGCGGCGCCTGAGCGGCAAGGAATCCGCCATTAACACAAAACCACGCGACAGGCTTCCGGAAATGACGCATAAGCCTATATAAAACCTGACAAACCGTTTGCCAGACCGAATGCCGCTTGAACCGAAAATCCTGCCATCTGCCGAGATGCCCGTGAAAGCGATCGTCCGCCGGATTTGGTCACAGTATCTGGCGTCACAGAAACGCCTGCTTGGGTTTGCGCTGCTGTGCGCTGTTGTCGTGGCGCTTGCAACGACGCTGTTCGGCGTATTGATGGCATCTGCCGTAGACCTGCTGTTTCGCACTGCCGCCGCCGGCAAATCCCTTGACTTCCTGCCGGCGGAAGTGGCTGCCACGATAATCGCCAATCCGATGTTGCTGATCCCGCTGATCATCATCGGTGCGGTCGTCGTCCGGTTCGCCGGCCAACGCGGTTTGACGGTGTCGCTCAATACCATCGGCAACCGGCTGGTCGGCAACATCCAGCGCGACCTGTTTTCCCGCCTCGTCCATGCCGATCTCGGCCGGCTGCAAAAGTCGCATTCGGGCCAGCACCTGTCGTCGGTGCTCTATGACGCCGACCTGGTGCGCGACGCGGCGTCCACCGGCCTTGTGCAATACGTCCAGAGCGGCCTGATCGCTGCCGGCGCCATCGCCAACATGCTCTATTTCGACTGGACCATGACCCTGGCCGTGCTTCTGATCGGGCCGGTCATCGGCCTGGTCATGGGAAAGTATCTCAAGCAGACCCGCAAGGCGGCGCAGGGCGCCATGGCGGAGACGTCGAGCCTGTCCACCGCCGTCATGGAAAGCCTCGACGGCATCAAGGTCGTCAAGGTCAGCAACCAGGAAGCCGCAGAGGAGCAGCGTGTCGGCGATGTCATCGATCGCCGTCAGGGACATATGATCAAGGGCGCCAATGCCCGCACCATGGCCGCCCCGGCCACCGAACTTCTGACCGGCCTCCTGCTTGCAGGGCTGCTGGCCTACGCCGGCTGGCGCGCTCAGGGAGGATACATCACCGCCGGAGATCTCTTCGGCTTTGTTACGGCCTTGGGCATAGCCAGCCAGGCCTTGCGGCAACTGACCGGGCTTCAGGGCACGTTCAGCCAGGGCATGACAGCCGCGCGGCGCTTGTTTGCGGCTCTGGATATCAAGCCGGAAATCACCTCGGCGGTTGACGCCGCCTCCCTGCCCCGCGACTTCAAACGCCTAAGCTTCGACAAGGCCAGCTTTGCCTATGGCGACGCCCCCGTCCTTCGCGACGTCAGTTTCGACGTCTCCGCCGGACAAAGCATCGCTCTCGTTGGACCGTCGGGATCAGGCAAGTCGACCCTGCTCAACCTGATTCCGCGTTTCTTCGACCTGAGTTCGGGCGCCATCCGCTTCGACGGTGTCGATCATCGTGAGATTTCGCTGACCTCCCTGCGCGATAATATCGCCCTGGTAACGCAAGATCCCTTCCTGTTCGACGACGCCATCCACGCCAATATCGCCTATGGCCGGCCGGGAGCCTCCACGGCGGAAATCGAACAAGCCGCACGGGATGCCGCCGCCGACGGGTTTATTCGCGGTCTGCCACAGGGTTACAACACGCGTGCCGGCGAAGCCGGTTCGCAACTCTCAGGCGGACAAAAACAACGAATCGCCATCGCGCGCGCCTTTTTGAAAAACGCCCCTTTACTGCTGTTGGACGAAGCCACTTCGGCGCTGGATACCGAGTCCGAGGCCCAGGTCCAACAGGCGTTGGAACGCCTCATGAAGGGCAGGACGACCTTCGTCGTCGCTCATCGCCTGTCGACGGTGCGCAACTGCGATCTGATCCTTGTCCTTGATAAGGGGCAGATTCGCGAACAGGGTACGCACGACAGCCTGATGCGGTCGGGCGGTCTCTACAGCCGCCTCGCCGCCGCCCAACTCGGCACCTCGCCGGAGGCCGCATGAAAGAGCTTCTTAAACGCCGCAAGATGCAGAACTTCCTGGGCAGCCTGATCTCCGCCTACCTGAAATTCTGCTATGCCACGACGCGCTGGCAGAGCGAAGGCCGGGCCGAGGTCGAGGCCGTGTGGGCCAGCGACAGTCCCGTCGTGCTGATGTTCTGGCACGAACGCCTGCATTTCGGCCATTCCAGCTGGCCGCTCGAAAACGCCCAGCCGATCGCGGTGCTAAGCTCGACCTCCAAGTTCGGCGACGTCATCACCAAGGTCACCGACGATTTCGGCCGCTATACGATCCGTGGCTCATCAGCCAAGAAATCCAACCCCGCCAAGGACAAGCGCGGCGCCCAGGCCTTCCGCGACATGCTGCGCTGGCTGCGCGATGGCAAGGGCGTGGCGACCACGCCCGACGGTCCGCGCGGCCCGGCCCGCACCATGACCGAGGGCAGCCTGAAACTGTCGCAGATGAGCGGCGCCGTTCTGGTCTGCCTGGGCCAATCCGCGAAGCACTATATCGAATTCAATACCTGGGACCGGATGCGCCTGCCCCTGCCCTTCAATCGCGGCGCTATGGTGTGGCGGGTTCTGCCGGCGGTATCATCCAGGATCGACGAAGCGGAGTTCGAACGACTGCGCCTCGAAGCCGAACGCACCTTGAGCGAAGCCACCGACCGCGCCGACGACCTGACCGGCGCCAGGCGCGGCACGGGCGGCGGACGCCAGATCAGCTGGGAAGAAAAGCAACGCGGCGAACAGGACGCCGAGGACAGCGCGCTATGACGCTGCCTCTGGCCGTCTATCGCGGCGCCGCACGGGCCTTCCACGCTTTTGCGCCAAAACTGCTGCGGGACCGCGTCGCCAAGGGCAAGGAGGACCCGGATCGCTTCACCGAGCGGCTGGGACGGACGACACAGGCCAGACCCGTCAAGCCGGTTGTCTGGTTACACGGCGTCAGCGTCGGGGAAAGCCTGTCCGCCCTTCCGATCCTTGAGCGCCTTCAGGCGGAACGGCCCGACCTCGCGCTACTGATCACCACTGCGACGACGACATCGGCCGAAATTCTGAAGCGCCGCCTTCCCGAAGGCGTACTCCATCAATACGCACCCATCGACACACCCCAGGCGGTCGAGGCCTTCCTTGACCACTGGCGGCCGTGCCTGGCGGTCTTCATCGAGAGCGATATCTGGCCGAACCTGCTGCAAACGCTAACTCAGCGTAGTGTGCCGCATGCGCTACTAAGTGCCCGCATCACCGAAAAGACCTTCCGTGGCTGGCAGACCTTCCGGCGAAGCATGCAGTCGCTCCTGAAAGGATACGCCCTTGTCATGGCTCAGGACGACGCCTCCGAAAAACGTCTGCGCGCCATGCAGGTCGTCCCTCACGCCCAGGCCAATCTCAAAACCATCGGGGCGCCGCTGAGTGGCGATGCTGCGCAATTGTCCGCCTTGCGCGAAGCCGTCGCCGGGCGGCAGGTGATCGTCGCCGCCAGCACCCACTATGGCGAGGACAATATCCTCGCACGCGCCCTGGAAGCGCAAATCCGCGGCGGCAACCTGCTGGTTCTTGTCCCACGCCATCCCGTCAAGGCCGGAGAGATCAGGCTCGACCTCGAAGCCCTTGGGTTTACGGTCGCGCAACGGTCGCGCGGCGAAACAGTCGTGGCGGATACGCAGGTTTACCTCGCCGACACCTTGGGCGAACTCGGTCTCTTCTTCTCGCTCGCCGACCTGGTCATCATGGGCGGCAGCTTCCTGACCGGCATAGGCGGGCACAATCCGCTCGAAGCCGCGCGCCTCGGCAAGAGCGTCATCACCGGCAGCGACATCGGCAACTGGGAGGGGATTTTCGATACCTTGCTGACCGCTGGGGCAGGCTGGCGTGTGCAAGGGCCTGAAGAACTGGCCTTTCTATGCAGCGAACTGCTGCGCGCCCCCGAAGCGATCAGAGACGCCAATACCCGCGCCTTGGACATCAGCAGGCTTGAGGCCGGTACGCTCGACCGCGTTTGGCAGGCACTCCTGCCCCTGCTGCCAAAGGCAGCCTGACCGTGGCGCTCAATACACCCGAATGGTGGTACAGGCGCGGCGCGGAAGGTGCGCCGTGGTGGCGCCCAGTCCTGTGGCCGTTGTCGCTGATCTGGCGCGCCGTCAATGACGCCAAGCGCGCCCGCGCCCGGCCCTATCGCTCGTCGCTGTTCGTCATAAGCGTCGGCAACCTGACCTTGGGTGGCTCGGGTAAAACGCCGGTCACCGCCGAGATTCTCCGTCTGCTGGACGACGCCACCGGTTTGTCAAAGGGCTACGGCGGTACACTGGAAGGTCCGGTTCGCGTTGATCCGCTCAGGCACACAGCCGCCGAGGTCGGTGATGAACCGCTGATGTTGGCCCAGCACGCCCCCTTCATGATCGCCAGGGACCGCGCCGCCGGCCTCAAGGCGCTGGAGGATCAGGCAAGGATCGTCGTAGTCGACGACGCCCACCAGAACCTTCAGATCGCCAAGGACCTGCATGTGCTGGTGGTTGATGGCGATACACGCGACGGCGCCTGGCCGTTCGGCGATGGCAGCATCTGCCCCTATGGCCCTCTGCGCGAACCCTTTGCGGAAGGCCTTCAGCGCGCCGATATCGTCGTTCTATGGATGCCCGACCACGCCGCACCCGATAAGGGTCTGCTGGACCTGTTTTCGTCCCGGCCGGTCTTTATCGCCCACCTGGTGCCGCAAACGCCCGCCCTTGCCGGCCCGGTCTACGGCTTCGCCGGCATCGCCAAGCCGTGGAAGTTCGAAGCGACGCTGAAATCGCTGGGGCTGACGCTCGCCGGTTTCGAAGGCTTTCCCGACCACGCGGCCCTGTCCGAAGACACGCTTAACCGTCTGGCCTCCGCCGCTGGAGACGCACAGTTGATCACGACCGAAAAGGACTGGATCAAGCTGTCGCCGTCATGGCGCGCACGCATTACTCCGTTACCGATCGCCGCGCGCTTCGATGACGCAGTCGGTTTCAAATCCGCACTTTCGACAGCGCTCGACAAGGCGGGTGTCTCGCGTTAGGTTTTCCGAAAATTAAAATAAAATTCGGAGGATACCGTGCTGAAATCCCTGCTGACCGGTGCGTGCCTGGCGGTTGCGCTCATCGTCTCCCCCGCCCTGGCCGACAATCCAGCACCGAATCCTCCGCCCTCTGTCTCGCAATTCACCGAAATCTCTGCCCACGACCAGGTCCGCCAGATGGGCCGCGGCGTCAACATCATCGGCTACGACCCGTTCTGGCAGGATGGCGGCAAGGGCAACTACACCGAAAAGCACTTCGCCGAAATCAAGGCCGCCGGTTTTTCGACCGTACGCGTCGTGCTGTTCACTTTCAAATTCCTCGATGACAAGAACACGCTCGATCCGAAGTGGCTGAACCGCCTGGACTGGGTCGTCGCCACTGCCAAAAAGCACGGCCTGACCGTCATTCTCGATGAGCACGATTTCGATCAATGCTCAAAAGATATCGCCGTCTGCACGCCGAAGCTTAAGGCCGTCTGGTCGCAATTGGCTGCGCGCTACAGGAACGAGCCCAACACGGTCATATTCGAACTGATGAACGAGCCGCACGGCCAGTTCGACGCCGCCACCTGGAACGCTACCTTCCCGGAAGTGCT
>CAMLLA010000074.1 GCA_946480525.1 uncultured Asticcacaulis sp.
GATCGTGGCGTCATTGCCGCCAAACTTCAGCTGGATGTAAGCCGCCTTGGTCTGCTCGTTAACCAGCGCAACTTCCGCCGGACGGAAGCATCCGTCGGTTTCACCCGACCGCATACAGATCGGCGCCCAACCGTTGGTGTTGTTGCCGCTGGTGTCGAGCGGCTTGTAAGCCTGGTTGCCAAAGGTGTTGGCAAAGCCTTCGCGATCTTGAAGGGTAGACGTCTTGATGAATGGAGCCGTGCTGACATTGGTCGCACCACCGCCGTAGAAGTCCTCGTCGAACGTATAGTTGCCGTAAGCCGCCTGATCCGGGAACTTCGAACCATTGACGTAGAAGTTGTCACGGTCGTAGTTCGTCCAGTTGTTGACGACGGCCTGCCAGTTATAGGTCGACCAGCGCACGGTCTGCTCACGGTCGGCGAAGCGGACGCCGGCCTTAAGCGTGTTCAGCCAAGGCGAGTCGAAGCTGTAAGCCAGGTCGGCGCGGGTCGCGAACGACTTGCCTTCCGAATCCGTCACGTGGTCCATGATCCATGGCACGCGATAGTTGTCCTTGTTGGTGATGCCGCCCGGTGCAAGGTACCAGCCGACAGCCGAGTCCGCGATTTCCATCGTCGGATGGTCGCCGGAGAAGTCGAGCTTGGCCGTGGCCCAGGTCGTCAGCTGCGTCGAGATATCGTAGTTTTCCTGCGTCGCCTTGACGGACTGGACGTCGAAGTTCAGCTTCAGGCGATCCGTCGGATCCCACTTGAAGTTGAACGACACGTCGCTGGTGTCGTTGGTCGAATCGCTCCAGCGCGTATCGTTCGAGTAGGCGGTGGCGCGTTGCGTCGCCGGACAGGCGGTCGAAGCTTCCCACGAATAGCAGGTACGGGCAAAGCCGTTCGGCGACGTTGAACCGGTCGGGTTCTGGAAGGAACCATACCATGCGCCGTTGCCATTGACGAGCGAGCCCGTCTGGATGAAGCCGTTGTCGTCGAAGGTACACGTCGTGCCGGTCAGGCACTGCACGTTGTCAGCCGTCGACACGAAGTCGATCTGCTGGGCCCAGGCGTCGGCGCCGGTCGAGGCCGTCGCGACATACTCTTCCCACTTTTCAGTCTTCTTCGACTGGTTGTACTGCAGCGTGGCCAGCATGGTCTTTTCGTGGTTCTGCCACTGACCCGCCAGAGCGACGCCGGTCCGCACGCGGTCGTAAACGTTGTCACGCAGCGACACGGACATCGGGAAGTAACGCTTGTCGGTCGTTCCCCAGACGCCTGCGTTGCTGTACGGAACGATACGGCCGAGCTGAACGCCTTCGGAGTTGGTGTAGATACCCGAATGCGCGGCGTTGATCATGAAGCCGAATTCACCGGCGCTGGTGTCAAAGCGGTCGGCATAGATGCCCGACAGTGCGGTCGCGCCCTTTTCGACCAGGTCACCATAGGTGTATTCAGCCGTCGCGGCCAGAACACGGCCCTTTTGATCGAACGGCAGACGGGTGCGCAGGTTGATCGTGCCGGCGATGCCGCCTTCGATCAGTTCGGCGGTCTGGTTCTTATAGACGTCGACGCCGCCCATCAGTTCCGGCGAAACGTCCGACCAGCTAAGACCACGGTTGGAGTCGGCGGTGAAGATGTCGCGGCCGTTGAATTCCGAACGAACCTGTTGCAGGCCGCGGACGACGACGCCCGACGGTTCGGCCGAGAAGTGGGCCGTGTCGCCGGTGGCGGCGAAGCGGTTGACCGTGATGCCGGCGACGCGTTGCAGCGCTTCGGCAACCGACTTGTCCGGGAAGGAGCCGATGTCATTGGCCGTGATCGAGTCGACGACCGTATCGGCGTCCTTCTTGATCTGCTGTGCGCTCTTGAGCGACTTGCGGACGCCGGTAACGACGACTTCGTCCTCACCGCCCGCCGGGGCATCCTGGGCCATCGCCGACGACGCCGTAACGGCCATAGCCGTTAGCGCTACCAGCGAAACGCCGCCCTTTAAAAGCTTCAGCCCAAAGGCCGCGCTTCCGGTTTTCTTCATATTTGTTCTCCCTAGTTGCTCCCAACCGCCATACGCAAGCGACGGTGAAGACCGAATTAGCCAAGTGAAATCGCCTCACGGGCGACGCCCCTCATTTTGATGATTACCTTAGGTACAGAAACATTCTTAAAGATTCTTAACCTGGCCGCTCGAATTGACTTTGTTGTCAATTGGCATTCACGAGGTTCGCGCGGACCGGTTTTTTGTTACCTTCGGCTGGACGTGCTTCTTCCCGATTAATTATTTCATCTTTATTAGATACCGAAAGGGCAGGTCAAAAGCTAGGCGAAATATGACGAAACAACGACGACAGCGCCGGACAATGGCATGAATGTCACACTCAGCGTGTCAATCTGCAAACGATTTTCAACCGCGCGCGCCATTGCCGCGCATTTTGACGATAGTGTTAAAAAAGTCTTATCGGCCCGGCCGCTTGTCTTCCCGCTCATGCACCTTGTAGAAGCAGACGGTGTGCCGTTTGAAGCCTGGCAGGTCGATCCTCATGCTTGAAGAATTTTCCGTACCGTCCGTCGATGTGCGTTATGACGTAACACCTGAGGTGTTCGTGCGGGATATCCTGCCCCAGGCACGGCCGGTTCTTCTCAAAGGGCTTGTGGCAAAATGGCCAGCTGTCGCCCAGGGAAAAACCTCACCGGAAGCCATCGGCGCCTATCTGAAGGCAATGGACTCCGGCCGTCCGACGAGCGTGCTTGAAGCCGGTAGCGTTATCAAAGGGCGATTCGCGTACGGCCCTGACATGCACGACTTCAATTTCAATCGCCGGACGCGCGCGATCAGCGACGGCATCGACCAGTTGCTCGGCCTGTTGAACCATCCGAACCCGCCCTATGTCTACATTCAGTCGACGCCGGTTGCCCAATACCTTCCGCGCTTTGCCGCCGAAAACGTCAACCCGGTCCTGGCGCCGTTCGTCACGCCGAACATCTGGATCAGCAACCAGACCCGCGCCCAGACGCACAACGACAACGATCACAATATCGCCTGCGTTGTCGCCGGCCGGCGACGGTTTACCGTTTTCCCGCCGGATCAGCTCGGAAATCTCTACATCGGCCCTCTGGAGCACACACCGTCGGGCCGCGCCATCAGCCTGGCCAGCCTGGAAGAACCCGATTTCGGGAAGTATCCACGCCTGCGCGAAGCCATTGCCCACGCCCAGGTGGCGGAACTGGAGCCGGGCGATGCTATCTACCTGCCACGTTACTGGTGGCATCACGTCCAGTCACTGGACCGGTTCAATGTCCTGCTCAACTATTGGTGGGGCACGCCGCCGAACCCGCTGGAAAACCCCGTCACCTGCTTCAACATGGCGCTTCTGGCGCTCAAGGACCTGCCGGCTCCGGAACGCGACTACTGGAAGGCCATGTTCAGCGACTACATCTTCAGCGCGGACCAGGCGCCCATCGCCCACATTCCGGTGAAACACCAGGGTGGCCTTGGGCGGCACACGGCCGAAATCCGCAATGGCCTGATTCGCGCCCTGCAGCAGATCCTGCGTGGATGATTACCTTGAGGCCAGAAGGGCGTCGGCCGCCCTTTCCAGTGTTGCTTCCGACTTGGCGAAACACAGGCGCAGCACGGCCAGTTCGCGACCGTTTTCGCAAAAGGCCGACAGGGGGATGGTGGCGACACCATGGTCACGGACCAGCCTCGTGGCGTAGTCGGTTGCGCTCTCCGATATGCCCGACGCCGTAAGGTCGATATTGAGAAAGTAGGTTCCCTGCGATGGCAGGACGGCAAAGCCGCCGTCTCCCAGCCGCGACGCCAGCAGGGCGCGCAGACTGGCAAGCCCGGCCAGCGCTTCGGCGAATCGTTCCTTCGGAAGACCAAGACCGAAGGCGACACCGTGCTGAAGGGCCGGCGGCGTCGCGAAGGTTACGAACTGGTGCGCCCTCGCGACCTGATCGACCAGGGCTTGCGGTCCGCACACAAACCCGACCTTCCAGCCCGTCAGCGAGAATATCTTGCCCGCCGAACCGATCTTGAGGCTGCGTTCAGCCAGTCCCGGCAGGTGCAGCGCGCTCAGGTGCGGCGCGCCGAACACGATCTCTTCCCATACCTCATCGCTCACAAGCCAGGCGTCATGCCGCACGCAAAACCGTTGCAGTAACTCGAGCGCGGCACGATCAAGCGCATGGGTCGTCGGATTGCTGGGCGTCGTGACGAGCACCAGCCGCGTGCGCGCGCTGAAGGCCGCTTCGAGGTCGGCCTCGCTGAACCTCCAGTGCGGGGGCTGAAGCTGGACGATGCGCGGTACGCCGCCGGCGCGGCGGATCAGGGGCACGTAGGCATCGTACATCGGCTCGAACACGACCACTTCGTCGCCCGGCGTAATCAGCGACAAAAGCGCGGCACAGATCGCCTCGGTCGCTCCGGAGGTGATCAGGACATTGCGGTCGGGATCCAGATCCAGCCCCTGTGTCCGCTGGTAAAACGCCGCCACCGCCTGCCTTAACGCCGGCAAACCGCGCATGGGCGCGTACTGGTTGGAGTGCGCCATAAGCGCCCCGGCCGCCGCATGGCGCACTTCGGGAAACCCATCGGTCTCCGGAAAGCCCTGGCCAAGATTGATCGCGCCGCGGGCCTTCGCCTCAAGCGACATGGTTTCGAATATGCTGGTTTTCAATCCGGCGAAAACGGGGTTCATGAGCGTGTCATAGCAGGCGGTGGATTGATGCAAAAGTCCTGTGGCCAGCGTGACACGCCGCCAGCCGCCCTATGGAAACCGGAGCATGATGCGCCGAAATAATCGCATCATGCCCCGGACACGAACGCGCTGTCAGGCCGGGATTCGCCTGAGCGCCTTCGAACGTTGCCGCGCATCGTCCAGAATATCGGCGCGCAACCATATGCCGATATCGTGATCGTCGGGAACCAGGTGCCTGACCTTGAGCCAGGCCTGTAATTCCGCCAGGCGATCCAGGCGGTCGGGCTCGAGGCCGAGAGTTGCGCCGTCGGCCAGGTGGTCGCCATAGGCCGCCGCGGCGTCGGTCTCTTCGACCTTTCCTTCGATCGCCACGTGACGCAGCGCTTCCTTCGGAAAGCTTTCCGCCCATGGTGCCGCCTGAAGCAGGATGTTGAGGATACGCGCCACGACCTCGGGATTGGCCTCGATGAACGGCTCGTCCGCCGTGACCGCACGCAGTTCGACAAGCCCCGCCAGCCTGGGCTGGCTGCGGATATCGTCGGCGGTAAACCGGTGCACTTCATGCAAATGCGCCGACCGCGCCAGTTCCAGGCCTTTTGCGCCAAAGAGGATGGCTACGTCGGCATGGCCGCTCAGCAGCGCCTCGACCTCGCGGCGCGCTATGTCGCCGAAAGGAACCGACGGATGATCGGCGACCACGGGTGCGAATTCGATATCGTGCAGGGAGATGCCGCTGACCTTAAGCACCGTGTCCCATGCCCGGAGTGTCCGTACCTGCGCCGGAGAAAAATTTCCGGCCTCCTTCGGCAGGGACAGACGGCGTCCGATCAGATCGCGCAAATCAGACACCTGCGCCCTTGGCCGCGTTACGACGCTCACCGAGTGCCAGGTTTCGCCCAGGGCGACCAATCGCGACCGACCATTCAAGCCGTGCGCCCACAGCGCCGTGGCGGCATCCGCTTCGCGGATCAGGTTGGACAGGCTGTGGTCGAGATGGCCCTGCCGGACCGACGGCGTATCGGTTTCCCGCACCGAAACCATGCGGACATTCTCGCGCAGGAATTCACGCTGAAAGACGCCCCGGTTGGCAACCAGACCCGTCGCCGTCAGCGTCGGGCACCGCGCGTACCAGATCAGCGGGACATTGGCGGGCGTGGCAGCCTTATTGAAGAAGGACATGGGCGTCTCCGGATTGCCAGATATTCCTATCATTTAAGTGTAGATTTATCGTGCGAAAATTTCTACCTCGAAGGTTGAGAAAAAATAGCTGTTTGCTTGTGTTGCAAAAAAATGTGCCGTATCTTGCCGGTGTGACAAGGGGAATAACCAGACATGCTGTCCCAGCGCGCCAAGTATACTATACGTGTGATGCAGGAATTAGCCCGTGCCGGCCCGGAGCAAAGCCTGCAGGCCGGCGAACTGGCCAGCCGCATCAAGGCGCCACAGCATTTTCTGGAAGGCATATTGCTCGATCTCAGGCGCGAAGGCCTTCTGACCTCCCGCCGAGGCCGCAGCGGCGGCTATACCCTGGCCAAGCCGGCGGATCTCATCTCCATCGCCGACCTGATCCGCCTGACGGATGGCCCCCTGGCGCTGACGACCTGCGCCAGCCGCACGGCCTATGCCCAGTGTGAAGACTGCCCGACACCGGACGACTGCGCCCTGCGCACCATTCTGGTTGCCGCCCGCGACGCCATGGCCCGCGTTCTGGAAGGCTCGACCCTGGCCAAGCCGTTTCCGGCCTAAGCCGTATTGCTCTAGCCGCGAGCGCCCCAGACTACGGTGCGATCCTGCGCGGTCGGCTTGGCGACCTGGTCGCCCAGCATGCGCGCGATGCGGAACAAGAGCTTGTGGTCGTCGAACGGTTTGGCGACATAGTCCTTCGCGCCCAGGCTCAGGGCCATCTGGATGTCGCCCATGGCCTGGCGCGCCGTCAGCATCAGGACCGGAATGTCCTTATAGCGCACCGTAGCCTTCAGCCCTTGCAGGAATGAAAAGCCGTCGCGGCCAGGCAAGCCGATATCGAGCAATATGCCGTGTGGATTGAATTCCCCGACCAGCCGCATGGCGGTATCGGCGTCATTGGCCTTGCAAGTGGTGTAACCGGCCAGGCCCAGCCGGATGGAGACCAGCTCGGCGATATCGGGATTGTCCTCGACGATCAGGATACGGCGCGTTGAATCGGTCATGACATCTTCCTCATGCAGTCTTGTAGGAGGTTTCGCTGGCCATTCGGATGGCCGCCATCGGATCCAGGGCCGAGCCCGACGGAATATTGAGCCAAAGCGCCACGGCGTTCAGCAGGGTGGCGGGCATGATCGGTTTCGTCAGCATGGCATTCATGCCGGCCGACAGACAGGCCTGAAGGCGGGCCTCTCCGCCGGCGGCGGTCAGGCCGAGCAGAGGCGTGTCGGCATTGAACGGGCAGCCGCCACGGATGGCGCGGGTGGCGGCGAAACCATCCATCACCGGCATATTGATATCCATCAGGATCAGGTCATAGGGCGCGCGCTGGCTGGCCTGAACCGCGTCATAGCCGTTGGCGGCGACCTCTATCTCGTGACCATAGGGCGTCAGCAGGTTGACAAGCAGGTCGGTCACCGCGTCCTGGTCGTCCACCACCAGGATGCGGCCCGGCCGGTGCGGCACGGCGATCGGGGTCGCCTGCGCGTGGTTCATGTCGGGCAGCGGAATTTCGAACCAGAATTCGGCGCCTTCGCCCAGCACGCTGTCGACGCCGATCGTGCCGCTCATCAGTTCGATCAGCTGCTTGCAGATCGACAGGCCGAGCCCTGTGCCGCCAGGCATGTCGTGGCCGCTGCGGTCGACCTGGCTGAAGCGTTCGAACAGACGCGCCTGCCCGGCTTCGGATATCCCCGGTCCGGTGTCGCGGACGGATATGCGCAGGCGTTGAGCATCCCGCATCGAAAACTGCGACAGTGTGATGGTTACACCGCCGATCTCGGTAAACTTCACTGCGTTGCCGACCAGATTCAAAAGGACCTGATGCAGGCGTCCGTCGTCGACCAGCGCCTGTGGCGCCAGGGTGTCGGCGCCTTCGACCACGAGGCTCAGGCCTTTATTGCCTGCCTGCAGCGATAAAAGATCGACCACATCGGTCGCGATATCCGCCACCGACGCCGGGGCCAGGTCAAGCTCCAGCTGGCCGGCCTCCAGCTTGGAATGGTCGAGGATGTCGTTGATCAGGCTGAGCAGGCCCTGCCCCGCCGAATAGATGCGTTGCGAGTGGCGGCGAAGGTCTTCCCTGTCCGTCAGCAGATCACGCAGCAGGGCCGAGAACCCGATAATGCTGGTCAGGGGTGTCCGCAGTTCGTGGCTCATCGTCGCCAGGAACTGGGCCTTGGCCTCGGCGGCGGCGTTGGCCTCTATGCTGGCGCGCGCCAGGGCGTCTTCGGTTTCCTTCTGGTGCGAGATGTCGCGCACGACGTCCTGGAAGGCGGTAATCCGGTTGCCGGTGTCGTCCAGGATTGGCGACGGATGAGCTTCGACCCACAGGACGTGACCATCCTTGTGCACGGCGCGATACCGGACACGCAGGCCCTCGTCCCATTCCCCGCCCCGGACATAGGCGCTATAGGCGGCAAAGGTCGCCTCGCAATCTTCAGGGTGAATGACGTCTCTTACATTGCCACCGACGAGTTCCTCGGGCTGATAGCCCAGAATCTCTTTGACGGCGGGCGATATATATTCAATGCGTCCGGAAAGATCGAAGATTGTGATGATGTCGCCCGACTCATCGGCCAGCAGCCGATACCGCGCCTCGCTTTGCTCGAGCCGTTCCTGGTTGCGGACAAAGGTGGTTACATCCCGGCAGATGCCGAACAGGCCGGTAATCTCACCGCCTGGCGCACGCTCGCAAATCCCATGAGTCGTAACGATGCGGACATCGCCTTCGCGCGGGACACGCACCCGATAGGTAAAGCTGCCACCGCTGGCCAGGGCGGCATCAATGGCCTGCCGCGCATGCTGCTGGTCTTCGGGGTGATACAGGGCGATGACCTCTTCCATGCCCGGCGGTCCGGCATTCGGATCTCGGCCGAAAATGCTGTAAACCTCTGCCGACCATTGCGTTTCACCGGTTGCCAGCATCCACGACCAGTGACCGACATTGGCCAGCTTTTCCGCCATCTGGAGGTAATCACGGTACTGGCGCAACTCACGCCGGGCACGCAGTTGTTCCTGCTCGAACATCCGGCGCTCCCTGGCCGGAAACAGGGCGATATGAGTAAGGACCTTCGCGCCTTCGGCCCCGGCCTGTCGCGCGCTCAACAGGACCGCCATGCTGGTACCATCGGCGATCTGCAGGTCCAGCGACACTTCCTGTACTTTTCCGGCCAGCGCAAGTTGCGGGACCACACGCGCCTTGAAAATGAAGAAGGACGCCCGTGTCAGAAAGCTGCCGATATTGGCGGAATCCAGGGCGCCGGGTTCGACTCCGGCCATTTCACAAAAGCCGGAATTGGCCCGAACAATACGTCCGGCGTCATCGCAGACGACGAGGCCACACGGGCTGAGGTCGAACAGTTCGGCGGCGGTGGCGGCCTCACCGGCACGGACGACGGCGTTCAGGGTCATCACGCGGCCTTTTGCGAGGTTTGATCAAGCCATGCGAGCATGGCCAGGCGCACCCTGTCCGGGTCGCTGAGGTGCGGGTAATGACCACGGGTATCCAGGATGACACGATCGCTGCCGGCAATGTGCGCCTCCATGTACTCCCCGACCTGGGGAGGGGAGATGATGTCGTCCTGGCACTGCATGATCAGGGTCGGAGTGACTACGGCGGCGAGGTCGGCGCGATGGTCCGACAGAAAGATGACCCTGGCGAAATCGTGCATGACGTCGGCATCGTTGGCGACGAAGTAGCTTTCGAGCTCGGCCGTCAGTTCCGGCCGGTCGGCATTGGCCATGACCAGTGGCGCCAGATAGGACGACCAGCCCTGCAACGACATTTCCAGAAATGCCAGAAGTTCCTCGATGCCGGCCCGGTCGAAACCGCCCTGATAGTCGTCCAGATTGAAATAGCAGGGCGACGCCCCCAGCACCATGATACTGTCGAACAGGTCGGGCCGCTTGCCGGCGGCGAGAAGCATGATCATGCCGCCGACGCTGTGGCCGATGGCGTCGACGCGGCTCAGCCCGCATCCCTCAAGAACTTCGATGAAGTCGTCGGCATAGGCGTGGAGCGTGGCGTAGCGGGCACGGTCATAGGCGTTGCGATCGGACCTGCCGGCGCCGACATGGTCGAACGTGACGACCTGACGATCGCGCTCGAAATGCTCGGCGATATGACGCCACATGGTCTGGTCGCAACCATAACCGTGCAGGAAAACGATCGGCTTGCCGCCGGCGCCGCGGATATTGACGGCATTTCTTCTGATCACGGACATGGCGGGACACGCTGAAATGAACTCAGCGCATCATGCATCCCCAGGGTTAGTATCCCCTTAAGCCGGTATCAAACTCCGCTTCGTGCAGGCGATTGCCCAGCGAACGTTAATACCCCGTCCGGCGCGACAAAGTATTGCGCTTGTCGCGCAGCCTCTGCCGCAGGGTTTCCATTTCAGCTGTTTCCGTCGCAACCAGCAAATATTCCCGCACCTGCTCCAGGTGATGACGCATGGCGGCGCGGGCAGCGGCCGGGTCACGGCTGGCCAGGGCCCTGACGATCTGACGATGCTCATCGATGCGTGCGGCGCGGCCGCCGCCCTGGGCGCGTGTCATGATCTGCGATGCCAGCTTCGAGCGCGTACGCAGGTCCCACAGGTGATCGATCGTGTCGATCAGCGCGCTGTTGTCGGTGATGCCTGCCAGGTAGTCATGGAATTCACGATCGGCCTGTTCGCACTCGATTTCGCTGCCCCGGACCATACGTTCGATCAGTGCATCCAGCGCGCTGATGTCCGCATCGGTGACGGCAGCGGCGGCAACGGCCGCGGTTTCGCCTTCGATGATAATGCGCGCTTCGATCAGTTCGAACGCGCCGACATCAAGATCTTCGCGAGACGCACCGCCTTCACTGTTGTTGCCGTTCGTTTCCGGTTCGATGACGTAGATGCCGGACCCGTGACGGATTTCGACCACGCCGTAGATTTCAAGGGCGATCATGGCCTCGCGCACGGTCGGGCGGCTGACTTCGAAGGTCTCGGCCAGCTCGCGTTCCGCCGGAAGCTTGTCGCCAACGGCGTATGTTCCGTTGCGGATGGCTTCGACGAGTTCGTCGGCGACGCGACGATAAAGGCGGACACTCTTGTTGGACGTGAGTTGCATGACATCCTGGCCGGGACGACAACCGGAAAGTCGCCGGCAGGGTCCCGAATCCCGCCAGTTGAAATCTTTCTAATCGATTTGTCGTATGAATGGCAAGGTGGTCAGGCCAGTCAGGCTCCCCCTGTCAACCCTTGCCCGGCGCATAGGGAAATTCCAGCGACATATAGTATTCGAGCGGCCTTGCGGGTTCCGCCTCGCCCGCGGGCAATGGCAAGCCGGACTTAGAGCGGAACCACGCGATCGAAGCGTCGCGCCACCACTGCGCCTCCTTTTCCTGAATGATCAGGTTCGAGGAAACGGCGCGGAAACGCTGCGGATCGACATAGGCTTCCAGCCCCGTCCAGGTGCGCCGCATACCCGCCACCTCCCTGACACCTTCGCCACAGGTGACGGCGAGGCTGTCCCACAGGGTCCGGCCGTCCGGCATCTTCCACGTCCACGGCACGTGGTGAAACCACAAAAGGTACTTCGGATCGATTGTTTTCGGGTCGAGCCACTGCCTGGCCGCGCCCGGCGCATATTGCGCCAGGGCATTGCTGCCGGTCCTTGTCCGGTCGAAGCCGATCCCTTTGGCGTCGGCCTTTGCATAATAGCAGGGGTTCCACTCCGGCCGGCTGAGGTCGCAGACCCACGGTCCCGGCCCATAGTGATGCCCGGTGGCCATCTGGTGATGCAGGCCCAGCGGCGTCATGTACTTCACGACCGTCTCACGCGACGCCATCATCATATCGACGACAGGCGCGACAAAGGCCGGGTCGTTGCTCCAGGTCATCTTCGTCCAGTCGGCGGCGATGTCGCGGCTGGAGGCGCCGGGATTCCACGCCAGGCGGCCGAAGCCATACCAATCGGCCTGGTTGAAGTCCGATCCCGTCCAGTCGCGGTCGTCACCGATATTGGCGACACCGGCCATCCCCGTCAGAGGCGTTGCTTCCAGCACGTCGGCGACTGTCAGCTTTTTTGACTTCTTTCGATCCTGGCCCCTGCCCTGGAACGTATCGGCGTCGAGCACCTCTTCGTACAGGGCTGTCGAATAGACGAGATGCGTCGCCTGCCCCAGATATTCCTTGGTCAGCTGCACTTCCAGCATCTGGTTGGTTTTCGGCATGGCGCCGAACAACGGATGGAAGGGTTCGCGGGGCTGGAAGTCGATGGCGCCGTTCTTGATCTGCAGAAGGACGTTCGGCGCGAATGCGCCGTCAAGCGGCTGAAGCTCGCTGTAGGCCTGCTTGGCGCGGTCGTCGGCATCGTGTTCCGAGTAGATGAAGGCCCTCCACATGACGATGCCGCCGTGCGGCTTCAACGCTTCGGCCAGCATGTTGGCGCCGTCGGCGTGGCTGCGCTTGTAATCGCCGGGTCCCGGCTGGCCTTCCGAATTGGCCTTGACCAGAAAACCGCCGAAATCGGGAATGGTGGCGTAGGTTTCGTCGGCCTTGGCCTTCCACCACGCCCTGACGCAAGGGTCGAGCGGATCGGCGGTCGGGCAGCCCTTCAGCTCCATCGGGGCCGAAAAGCGCGCCGACAGGTACACCTTCATGCCGTAGGGCCGCAGGACCTGGGCGACCGCCGCCGCCTTGGCAAGATAGGGCGCGGTCAGGCTGACGGCCTTCGAGTTGACGTTGTTGAGCACCGCGCCATTGATGCCGACCGAGGCATTGGCGCGGGCATAGTCCGTATACCGGTCATCGACCAGATCCGGTAACCGCCACCAGTCCCAGATGGAATCGCCGGCATAGCCGCGTTCGACGTGGCCATCGAGATTGTCCCAGTGGTTGAGGACACGCACCTGAAGTTTCGGCGCGTCATTGATGTCGAGTCTCGTAACCTCCCGCCGTGTCTGGATCAGGCTCAGGTAACGGAAGGCGCCATAAAGCACGCCGACATCGCTGTTGGCGGCAATGACCGTGGCCGGATGACCGTCGATGGTCACGCTGCGGATGACAAAACCCTCCTTGCCGACCGTGTCGAGCGGCAGGTTGAGACCCCTGACGATCGGAGAGCCGGCGGGTGTACCCAATACGATGGCGCCATCGGCAAGCGTGTCGACAACCGGCACATCCGCCGCCAGCATGCCTTTCAGGCCGCGCTGCAACTCAACCTCGGCCGCATCCAGCGTTGCGCCCGATCCGCCGACGATGACGGTCGCCCCTGGCCGGTACTGGCTCTGGGCGGTCGCGTCGACAGGCCGGTACCGCAGCCACAGATCATAACCGTCTTCGGCCACGGCAGGCATTCCAGACACCAGTGACAGGGCCAGGCACAACCCGGCGGCAAGGCGAAAGCGCATGAAGGCCTCCAAATATACTTGAAATTCAACAGACCATAGCGACAAAATTGGTCAGATCAATAGATTGTCGACGATCATTTTCAAACTTCGTTCATAATACACTGGTACCGAATCGCATCGATTTCTTACATCGGCAGCACGATAAGAACATCATGGGGCTACAATCTTCAAATCCA
>CAMLLA010000075.1 GCA_946480525.1 uncultured Asticcacaulis sp.
AAATCGCGTGCTTGTACACCAGCTGGCTTTGGCCATCGCGGCGCAGCAACACGCAGAAATTGTCGAACCAGCTCACAATGCCTTGCAGCTTGACGCCGTTGATCAGAAAAATGGTGAGTGGCGTTTTGGTCTTGCGGACACTGTTGAGAAACGTGTCTTGCAGGTTTTGTTTTTTGTCGTGGGACATTGGTGGCCCTTCTCGTTTGAAAATATCGGGAGCAGAATACTCCCACACAGAACACAAGTCCGCGTCCAGTACTTATCCGGGGACGCGCATAGCGATATTAGGCCCATGTGATCGCAATTTTCAACCGCACTGCGGCAAAAAATATTTTATACGCCGGCTGTGCGGCGGGCCTTGTCAATATACGAATCGCGCAAGGACAAGGCAACAGGGCCGGGTGTGCCCGCGCCGATGGGGTGACCGTCAATCGCGACAACCGGTAGCACGAGGCTGGTTGCAGCCGTCACAAAGACCTCGCGCGCGGCCGTTGCCTCGGCCAATGTGAAGGCATCTTCCCGGATTTCCAGGCCCGACTCGGCGATAACCGAAAGCAGGTTCAGCCGCGTCACACCGGCCAGGATATTGGCTTTCAGTGTGCGGGTGCGAATGACGCCGTCATCGCCAACCATATAAACATTGGTCGAACCGCCTTCGCTGACCAGGCCGTCACGATCGACGAAAATGACCTCGGCCGCACCCTGCTCTTTTGCCGCCTGCTTGGCCAGCACGTTGGGGAGGAGGCCAACGGTCTTTATATCGCACCGCCCCCAGCGGATATCGGGCGCGCTGATGGCTTTCACACCGGCCTCGGCCTTGCGGGCGGCGGCCTCGCGGTCGACCGGCTTGGCGGTGATAACGACAGAGGGTTTCACGCCGATCGGAAAGACGTGGTCGCGTGGCGCAACGCCCCGGCTAACCTGAAGATAGACCATGCCCTCAATGATGTGATTGCGCCGGACAACCTCTTCAAGAACGATCAGCAGGCTTTGGCGCGGCATCGGCATCGCGATGCCCAGTTCTCCGAGCGATCTTTCCAGGCGGTTCAAATGGCCTTCCAGGTCGGCCAGGCGCCCGCCGAATACCGACCAGACCTCATAGACGGCGTCGGCGAACTGATAGCCCCGGTCTTCGATCGAAACGGCGGCTTCAGCGTTGCGAACATAGGCGCCATTGACATAGGCAATACGGGGCATGGTGAGTCCTTTGAAATCAAGGCCTCAATCGCATTTAAGCCTTAATCTGACAAGCCCGGTCGGCATCAGCTGGCAGCAGTGAGCATGAGACGCTGCCACGACTGACGTCAACGATCTGGTCCTAGGGGCTTGCCCCTAGTCTTCGTCTTCGGCGCGGATGTGGGCCAGGCCCAGCGACTTGAGCTTGCGGTGCAGGGCCGACCGTTCCATGCCGATGAAGTTGGCCGTGCGCGAAATATTGCCGCCGAAACGGACGATCTGCGACGACAGGTACTCGCGCTCGAAGACTTCACGGGCGTCGCGCAGCGGCAGGGCGATGATGCGTTCCGGACGGATGGCGCCGGCGACCGCCGACTCCACCACTTCTGACGGCAGCATCTGGGCCGTGATCGGCTCGCTGGGCGAACCCGAGGCCAGAATCAGCAGGCGCTCGATATTGTTGCGCAGTTGCCGGACATTGCCCGGCCATTCGTGAACCTGAAGCGTCGCCATCGCGTCTTCGGACAGAATACGTCTCGGCAAGCCTTGCGCGGCGCTGATGCGTTCGATGAAGTAGTTGACCAGTTCGGCGATATCGCCGCGCCGCTCCGACAGGCCCGGCACGCGCACAGGCACGACGTTCAGACGATGGAACAGATCTTCGCGGAAACGTCCCGCGGTTATTTCACTGGCGAGGTCCTTGGAGGTCGAGGAGATGACGCGAACATCGACCTGGACGTCCTGAACGCCGCCAACGCGAACAAAGCGCTGTTCCACCAGGACGCGCAGGATACGGCTCTGGCTTTCCGGCGGCATGTCGGCCACCTCATCGAGGAACAGTGTACCGCCGTGGGCGCGCTCGAACACGCCGATCTTGCGTGGCTTGCCGCCCTCGCCCTCTTCGCCGAACAGTTCGATGTCGAGACGCTCAGGCGTCATGCCCGCCGCCGAAATCGGCACGAACTCGCATTTGGCGCGCGGACTGGCGTCGTGGATCATCCGCGCGACCAGCTCCTTGCCGGAACCGGCCGGCCCGGAAATCATGATGCGCGAATTGGCTGACGCCACTTTGGAAATGGTCGAGCGCAGGAGTTGGGCGGCCGCAGAGTTACCGATCAAGCCGTCTGGCACGACCGCCTGGTTGCGCAGACGGCGGTTCTCTTTCCGCAGGCTGGTCAACTCAAGCGCGCGCTGAACAACCATGATCAAACGCTCTGTTTTGAACGGCTTTTCTATGAAATCGAAGGCGCCGCGCTTGATAGCGGTGACGGCGGTTTCGATCGTGCCATGGCCTGAGATCATGATGCACGGGATGTCTGGATCGAGTTCATGGATGACGCCCAGCAATTCCAGGCCATCCAGCCCGCCGCCCTGCATCCAGATATCGAGGACGCACAGGGACGGCTTGCGCGCCTTGATGGCCCGCAAGGCAGCATTGGAATCGGCGGCGGTGCGTACCGCATAGCCCTCGTCTTCCAGAATGCCCGCGATGAGTTCGCGGATATCGGCCTCATCGTCAACCACCAGGATGTCAACGCCAGACGACAGTTTCATCATACCCTCATGAGTTTGGCGCCAGACGCGCCGTCTTGGGTGTCAGCCGGGGACTTCCCGGCCTGCAGACGCGGCAGGCGCAAGGTGGCGCGCGCACCGCTCAAATGTTCGGCGTCCGACAAAAAGAAGTCGCCGCCGTGATCTTCCAGAATGCGTTTTACAATTGCGAGTCCAAGTCCCGTGCCCTTTTCGCGTGTCGTTACATAGGGCTCGGTCAAACGGTCGCGGTCCTTTTCAGGCAGGCCGATACCATCGTCCTCGACCGTAATGGTCACGAAGTCCGGCGTTTCGGTCATCTCGACGCGGAGGTGTCCTGCCGGCCCTTCGAAATTGCCGCCGTCCTCCACGCCGCTGTCACGCAAGGTGCGCGAAGATACGGCTTCACAGGCATTCTTGAGTACGTTGCCGAGCGCCTGGCTGAGCATGCGGCCGTCACAGATCACCTGCAATTCCGGCAGCGGCTCAACGATGTCGATGGCGACATCCGATCGGGCAACGCGCTGGGCGAAGACGGCGGCGCGCACCAGTTCGGGCGCGTCCTCCTCGGAAAAGTTCGGCGCCGGCATGCGCGCGAAGGACGAGAACTCGTCGACCATGCGGCCGATGTCGCCCACCTGTCTCACAATGGTATCGGTCAGCCGCTCGAAGGTCTCGCCGTCAGTGGCGATCTGGCCGCGATACTTCTTGCGAAGGCGCTCGGCCGACAACTGGATCGGCGTCAGCGGGTTCTTGATCTCATGGGCGATGCGGCGCGCCACGTCTCTCCATGCGGCGTTGCGCTGGGCGGAAATCAGGCGCGTGATATCATCGAAGGTCAGGACAGAACCGCCGGTTTCCAGGCCCGAAACGCGGACCCGGACGCGGCGCGTCTCGCCCTTGCGGACCAGATCGACCTCCTGTTCTTCAACGCGGTGCACCGACACCTTGTCCAAAAGTTCAACAATTTCAGGAGCAAGTTCGCGGATATTCCCACCGATGGCGTCGTCCGAGGTGACGCCCAGGAAGCTGGCGGCATGGCGATTGATCGCCGAAACGTGCTCGAAACTGTCGATACCTACGATACCGGCGCTGATTTCCGACAGCACGGTCTCGATAAAGCGGCTGCGGCCTTCGGCCTCTTCGCGCGCCGTGCTCAGCGCCAGCTGCTGGCTTTGCAGGTCGGAGGTCATGCGGTTGAAGGCGCGCGATAATACGGCGATGTCTTCCGACTGCTTATGGGTCATGACGCGCGCGTTGAGATCCCCTGAGGCCACCTTGTCAGCCGCCTGCACAAGCCGGGCCACCGGCGTGGCGATGCTTTCCGCGGACGACGTCCCCCCCCAGATGGCGCCAATCAAAACCAGCAAGACCACTTCGACATAGGCCATCCCGAAGACGCCCTGAACCTGTATGCGATTGCGGGCAGCGTCGTCATAGGCAATGGTCGCGCTCTTGGCGGCGTTCATGCGGCTGAACAGTCCCGGCGGCAGGGGCTTGATCCCATAAAGATAAAGGTTTCGGCCGTTATCATAGCCTTCGAGCTTGTACAAAAACCGCATGGCATCCGCCGCGGGAATCTGAACCGACTTGGTCTTGTCATTGACCTCCTGAAAGACTTTTACAGGCGGTGCAACGTAGGGCAGCGCATCGGGCTGTTCCGCGCGCGCCAGGATTTGTCCTGTGTCGTCGATGATGTAAATGGCGCTGAGCTGGCCGCGCGTATCAAGCGTGCTCTTCAACGCTATGGAAAAGGCCAGGCGATCCGAAAACAGGGTTTTCGCGCGTTCGCCCTGCAATGCGGCGTGAATATAGTCCAGCGACGTGCCCGCAGCCTGGTTGGTGTCATCCAGCGCGATGACGCCGATCTGATATCCGTTCTCAACTGCGGTGCGGACGCGCGTTTCGAACCAGGTATCGACGCCCCTGTTGATCAGCAGGAAGGCCGAGGCCACCACGATCGCCGGCAATACGGCCGCCATGGAGAACAAGAAGACATAGCGCAGGTGAAGACGCGCCCCCGCATCCGCGCCACGGCTGCGCGCCAGCTGGACGACACGACGAACGACGAAATAAAGCAGTCCAAGCAGGAGCAGGAAGTTCAGACAGACCAGGATCAGAAGATACTGGCTTGTCTGGGCGATCGGCGCGGTGCCGGGCGTGGCGATAATCAGCCAGATAATGAAGGCCGTCGTCAGCAGCGATGCGCCGTAGCCAACTGCCAGCAGCAGTCTTTGCGTCCCCGTCGAATGGACGTTACGCAGACTGCGCCACAGAACTTGCCAGGAGTGCTTTCTAACCGGGGTATTCAAGAGAGGCCGCGACCTTGTTCACAGTGCGTGGCATTTGCGCACTACTGTGTCCGAATATCAACAGGAATGTTGCGCGAATGTGTCAAATTCACTCACTTTTCCGTCGGTTATCCGGCGATCAAGGCGCGCACTTCCTGCATGATTGCCTGCGGATCATCCAGTCGGCAAATGCGGCCCTTATCCAGACGACGGACGGCGGGGTCGGGATGGTAGGCGGCGCTTTCTATATAGCTGCCAAGGTGTTTCTTGAACATTTTCAAGCCCAGTCCCCCACCATAAAAGCTGAGACTGGCGTCCATATGCTCATTCAATACATCAACCCATTCCACAGATGACATTGACGCCATTGAAGAATTATCATTCAACGCGCGATCGAGATCGCGCGCCAGCCACGGACGGCCATAGATGCCGCGTCCGATCATCAGCCCGTCCGCGCCCGACTGCGCCAGCGCCGTGGCTGCGCTGTGCACATCGGTGATGTCGCCATTGACGATAACGGGGATGCGGACCGCAGACTTCACATGAGCGACGGCTCCCCAGTCGGCGAAGCCCTTGTAGAATTGCTGGCGGGTACGGCCATGCACAGTCACCGCGGCTATCCCTAAGCGCTCGGCCCGCCTCGCCAGTTCGGCGGCATTGTGCGGCGCGTCCCAGCCAAGACGCATCTTGACCGTCACGGGACGAGAGGTCGCCGACAATGCTGCCGTCATGATCCGTTCCGCCTGGTCGAGATCGCGCATCAAGGCCGAGCCACACAGCACACCGGTGACCTCCTTGGCCGGGCATCCGAAGTTGAGATCGACGATATGCGCGCCCGACTGTTCGGCCAGGGCCGCTCCGTGCGCAATGTGGACGAGGTCCCGTCCGATCAGTTGCACGATCTTCAGGCCGCCGTGATCGCCCAGTTGCACCTTGCGCACCACGTCCGGACGGCCGTTCTCGAGTTCGGCGCAGGCGACCATCTCGGTGGCCGCATATGGCGCGCCCAGCTTGTGCGCCATCTGGCGGAAAGGCAGGTCGGACACGCCGGTCATGGGCGCGATCAGCACCCTGCCCGCCACCTCGACATCGCCGATTTTCAAACCCTTTGCGCTCATCGCGTCTCCATACACAAATCCGCCCTGAAAGGCCATGGACCGATTGACGCTGATGCCACACGCTCCTAAACCCGGTGCAGGAGGATTCCATGCCCGAAGTCAAACTGGCCGAAACCGACGAAGATATCCGCCGCTGCTTCCCTGTCATGCGGCAACTGCGCCCGCATCTGCAGGATGCAGAGCGATTGCTGGAGCAAGCGCGCCGCCAGATGGGGGACGCCGGATGGCGGCTGGCCTATACCGAGGCTGACGACAAGGTCGCCGCCTGCGCCGGCTTTCGCGTCCATGAATGGCTGGCGTCGGGGCGGATTCTGTATGTCGATGACCTGGTGACCGATGAGAACTTGCGCTCCGGCGGACACGGCAAAGCGCTGCTCGACTGGCTGAAGGCCCTGGCGCGCAAGGAAGATTGTGCGCAACTGCGGCTCGACAGCGGCACGCATCGCGTACAGGCGCATAAATTCTATTTCCGCGAGGGGCTCGTCATTCAATCCTTCAACTTCGGGATCGACCTGTGACCGCCTTTCACGCCATTATCGTCGCCGGCGGATCCGGCAGCCGTTCCGGCGGCAAGAAACAGTGGATGATGCTGGCCGGAAAACCTGTGCTGGACTGGTCGGTCGAAGCCTTCGCCGAGGCAGGCGCCGGCCACATCGTCGTCGTTGTGCCCGCCGAAGATTTCGACATGGCCCGCGCTCGTTATTCGACCATGGCCAAGGTGGTAACAGGTGGTGCCGACCGCACCGGCTCGGTCGGCAATGGCCTCGATGCCTTGATGACCATGGCCGACCTCAACGATGCGGTCATGATCCACGACGCCGCAAGACCGCTGCTAAAACCGAACAAGATCAAACTTCTGTCCGAAAAACTTGAGTCGTCACGCGCGGTCATACTGGCGCTTCCGGTTACGGATTCCCTTAAACGCGGCGACAACGGCCTCATCGTCGATGCCCCCGCGCGAGACAATTTGTGGCGCGCCCAGACCCCACAGGCTTTCCGTCTCGGCGATATCGCCGAAGCCTACTCCACCTGGAACGGCGGCGGCGCCACCGATGACGCCACAATCGCAGCGGCGGCAGGCATAGAGGTCGCCCTGATCGAAGGTCACGCCCACCTGCACAAGCTGACCTATCCCTCCGACTTTGCCCTCCTTGAAGCCTATATCCAGCCGGACAAACCCATCATGCAAACACGGATCGGCCAAGGCTTCGATGCCCACCGCTGGGGCGAAGGCCAAAGCGTGTGGTTGTGCGGCATAGAAATCGCCCACGACAAAGCTTTAATCGGCCATAGTGACGCCGATGCCGGCCTGCACGCCCTGACCGACGCCATACTGGGCGCCGCCGGCCTCGGCGACATCGGCGATCACTTTCCGCCAACGGATCCGCAGTGGAAGGGCGCACCGTCCGATCTGTTTCTGAGGCACGCCGTCGACCTGGTCACAGCCAAAGGCGGCGAGATCGTCAACGCCGACGTCACCCTGATCTGCGAACGCCCAAAGGTGAAGCCACATCGCGAAGCCATGCGCGCACGGCTGTCAGATATCCTTGGCATCGCCGTGGATCGCGTCAGCGTCAAGGCGACCACCACCGAGAAGATGGGCTTTACCGGCCGTGAGGAAGGTCTGGCGGCTCAGGCCGTCTGCGCCATCGCATTTCCCATTTAGGCGCGCAAACCCATGGAATTGCTAGGGTTTATTGCGAAGCATTCTCACCATTCCGAGGCTTGAAAAGGCGTATTCGCCCGAATATATGCTGGTGCGTAAAGCATTCCCCGAAACACAACAGATGAGAGGTCTGTCATGGCGTTCGAACTCCCCCCACTGCCCTACGCTGCCGATGCCCTTGAGCCGCACATGTCGGCCAACACCTTCAGCTACCACCATGCCAAGCACCACAAGGCCTATGTCGACAACCTGAACAAGCTGATCGCCGGCACCGAGTTCGAAGGCAAGACGCTGGTCGAAGTCGTCCAGGCTTCGGAAGGCAAGAACCCGGGCGTGTTCAACAACGCCGCCCAGGTGTGGAACCACACCTTCTTCTGGAACTCCATGAAGCCAAACGGTGGCGGCCTGCCGACCGGCGAAATCGCCGACCGCATCAACAGCGATTTCGGCTCGTTCGACGCCTTTGCCGAAGCCTTCAAGACCGCCGGCGCCACCCAGTTCGGTTCGGGCTGGGCGTGGCTGGTCCTCGGTTCGGACGGCAAGTTGAAGGTCACCAAGACGCCGAATGCCGAAACGCCGTTCACCAAAGGCGACAAGCCGATCCTGACCTGCGACGTCTGGGAACACGCCTATTATCTCGATTATCAGAACCTGCGCCCCAAGTTCCTGGAAGTGTTTTTGGCCAGCCTGGTCAACTGGGACTTCGCCAACCAGAACCTGGCGGCCCCGCTGCATCCGGGCGTGTAATCGCGACGGTTATTTGCTAAGAAAAGGCGGTCCAATCGGGCCGCCTTTTTTGTTTTTGGGGGGAAAGATGTCCACCACATTGGCTCAGGAACTTGTCGGACTGCTGACAGCACAGGGCAAGCGTATCACCACGGTCGAAAGCTGCACCGGTGGACTGGTGGCGGGTGCCATTACGGCGATCTCGGGCTCATCGGCCGTGTTCGATTATGGTTTCGTCACCTATTCCAACGCCGCCAAGACGCGTCTGGTCCACGTGCCTCAGGCGTTGATCGAAACTCACGGCGCCGTCAGCGCGCAAGTCGCGCGCGCCATGGCCGAAGGGGCTTTGCGCGAAGCCGGCGCCGATATCGCGCTCAGCATTACGGGCATTGCAGGTCCTACTGGCGGATCACCGGAAAAGCCGGTGGGCATGGTCTGTTTCGGCCTGAGCCGAAGTGGCCGCAAGGGCGAGATCAACACCGAAGCCAGGGTCGAGCAGTTTGGCGCCATCGGCCGCAACGCCGTGCGCGCAAAAAGCGTGGAGGTCGCCCTGAGCTGGGCGCTCAATGTCCTGTCCTAAGCCGTCTTCGGATACAACGACTCGGCCCGGCCTTCAAAACAGGCCATCAGCCTGGACACAGCCTTGTCGAAATTGGCCTTGAGGAAGCCGGTCAGGAACGGGTTCTTGAATTCGAAATCCATCTGCAACGAGGCGCGACAGCCCTTTTCAGCGTCTTCGAATTTCCATTGGCAATTCAGCCTCTTGAATGGACCTCTTACCAACGCGATCGAGATGGTGCGTGCATTGGCGTCACGCGTTACACGCGTCGAAAACCGCTCGGACAGGAACTTGAAGCCGACGCCGGCTTCTGCGTCGAACCGCGTCACGCCTTCCGACAGCGCAGCGCGGTTGCTCACGCGCATCGAAGTGATCCACGGAATGTAATCGGGATATTTTTCGACGTCCGCGACCATTTCGAACAGCTTGTCGGCGGCGAACGGCAGGACCCGATCGAAACTGACCTTTGTCATTATTTGGCCTTTGCGGCGCGGGCGGCCCGCAGACGTTCAAAATCCTCGCCCGCATGGTGCGACGACCGTGTCAGGGGCGATGACGACACCATCAGGAACCCCTTGGCGCGGGCGATCGCTTCATAGGCCTTGAACTCGTCCGGCGTGACGAAGCGGTCGATGGCGGCGTGCTTGCGCGTCGGCTGGAGGTACTGGCCGATGGTAATGAAGTCGATACCGGCCGAACGCATATCGTCCATGACCTGCATGACTTCTTCGCGCGTTTCGCCCAAGCCCACCATGATGCCCGACTTGGTGAACTGCTGCGGATCGCGTTCCTTGACGCGTTCCAGGAGCCGCAGGCTATGGTAATAACGCGCACCGGGACGGATCTTGAGATAGTTGCGCGGCACGGTTTCAAGGTTATGGTTGAACACGTCCGGCTTGGCGTCGATGACGATTTCCGCTGCGCCATCCTTGCGCAGGAAGTCCGGCGTCAGGATTTCGATGGTCGTCTTCGGCGACTGGGCGCGTATCTGACGCACGACCTCGGCGAAGTGCCAGGCGCCGCCATCGGCCAGATCGTCGCGGTCGACCGAGGTAATGACGACGTGCGACAGCTTCATCAGGGCCACCGTCTCACCGACGCGACGCGGCTCGTCGGTATCGAGCGCTTGCGGCAGGCCGGTCTTGACGTTGCAGAAGGCGCAGGCGCGGGTACAGGTGTCACCCATGATCATGATGGTGGCATGGTTCTTCGACCAGCATTCGCCGATATTCGGGCACGCCGCCTCTTCGCATACAGTCACCAGCTTGGCATCGCGGACGATCTTTTGCGTTTCATTATAGCCGGGTGATCCCGGGGCGCGAACACGCAGCCACTCGGGCTTCTTCTGGATCGGCGAATCGGGACGGTTCTGCTTTTCGGGATGGCGCAGCTCACGCGGCGTGGCATCAACGCGGTTTATTAGGGTGACCATGGCTCAACTGCTTGTGCGGGCACACGTCTGCCCCACCTCTAATTGGGCGTATTGCCTGAATTTATCAAGTCAAATCCGCTGTTGCGCGACGACATGACGCGTGAAGAAACATCATGAGACTGTCGCCTTGCGGTCATAGCGGGACAGGAGAATCTTAGTTATAGATAACGCATGTCTTTGTCCTCCCGTTCCTGGCTGACACTTGCCGCGCTGGGCTTCGTCCTGGCTGTGGGCGCGTGCTCCAAGGCGGGCAGCAATGACAAGCAACCTGGCCAGGCCTTTCTGGACAGCCAGATCCCTTCGGGTCTTTCACCGCAATACTTTCCGCCTCAGGGCTTCGTCTGGGGCGGATACCGTAACGGCTCCCTCCCCGAAGCGCGCTATGGCGTCGCCTCTCCGCCCGTCAATCCTCGCGCCCAGGTCCTGATCCTGGCCGACGCCGATTATCCGGCTGAAACCTATTTCGAACTGGCCAATCAGTTGCTCGACGCCGGCTACGGGGTTTGGTTGTTCGAAGTGCCGGGCCAGGGCGGCGCGGGTCAGTATTCCGGCCAGAAACAGGTAATATATACGCGCAGTTACCGTGACGGACAGATGGCGGTTATCGGCTTCATCCGGGACATCGTCCACCCGACGGCCGAAAAGCCCCTGTTCATCGTCGGCACCGGCTTCAGCGCGCTCAATGCCCTGTCGCTTTCGACCACGGCCAAGGACAGGACGCTGGCAGGGTTTATTGCCTATGCCCCCTATCTGGGCGAGGAAATACAGGCGGGCGCCGAATGGCACAGTACCGACACGACGACCGGTTATTGGGACGGCATCGCCCACGCCTGGCGCGCCTCAAACCCGGATCTTCGCCTGCGGGTCAAGAGCGATCCCTGGCGGCAGCAGATGCGCAAGGCCTATTCCGACCTGAACAGCCTGCATCTGCCCGTGATATCCCTGGCCGCCGCGTCCGCACCAGTGGTGGTCATTTCGCCGAAAGACGCCCCGCAAAGCCAGGCCGCAACGCTCACCGCCCTGTGCGCGCGCCTGACGCAATGCCGGGTCGAAACGACCAGCGGACCGGACACGCTTGGAGGGGACATCACGGCTGTGATCCGCGACGCCCGCGCGACAGGTAAATAACCGCCACTTAAACATTCCGTGCGATGATGGCGCCGGTATCGTGACAACGTGTCGCGATAAAAAGACAGTGTTACCGGAGCCGTCGCCTTGCCCGTTCTCAACCGCCTCAAGGCGGACACCGCTGGCAACACCGCCATGATTTTCGCCCTTTGCCTGCCCGTCATACTGGCGCTGGTCGGCGGTGCCCTCGACTTCGGCCGCGCAACTCAGCTCCGCATGGAGCTTCAGGACGCCGCCGATACAGCGGCGCTCGGCGCCATCGCCGTCAATTCCGCGGGTTACAAGGCTGGCGGCAACATGTCCGGAGACGGAACTGTCCCCAGTGGCGTCGCTCAGGCGCTCGCCATCTTCAACAGCAATCTCCGGCCAAACGCCAACCTGGTGGCGGTAAGCCCTGCGGCCTCGGTGACCAAGGCCGGTCAGGACCTGACGGCCACGGTCACCGTCACCGCCAGTTACAAGCCGTACCTGCTCAGCCTCATAGGGTTCAATTCGCTTCCGTTGAGCGTCACATCGGTCTCGACAGCCGGCCTGCCGCCCTATGTCAACTTCTACCTGCTGCTCGACAACAGCCCGTCCATGGGCGTCGGCGCCACCACTGCCGACATCAACAAGATGGTCGCCAACACGTCTGACAAATGCGCCTTCGCCTGCCATCAGATGGATAAGGCGGGCACCGACTACTATGCCAAGGCCAAGGCCCTGGGCGTCACCACCCGTATCGACGTCGTGCGCCAGGCAACCCAGAACCTGATGACGACCGCCAAGGCGACCCAGACCGCGCCTGGCCAGTACAGCATGGCCATCTATCATTTCGGCATGGCTGCGGATGCGATCGACCAGAAGAAGCCGGAGCCCTATCTCATCAGCGCCCTGACGACCGACCACGACAAGTCGGCGGCCGATGCGGCGGCGATCGACCTGATGACCATCCCTTACCAGAACTACAATTCCGACCGGCAGACAAACTTCAAGTCGATGCTGCAGGGGATGAACAACATCATCCCGTCGTCCGGCGACGGTACCAGCGCCAAAAAGCCCCAGCAAGTCTTGTTCCTCGTGTCGGACGGTGCCAATGACGGCTATGACTGCGCCTATTCCAATGGCGGAACCTGCCGGCGTATTACGCCGATCGATCCCCAACAGTGTCATACCATCAAGGCGCGCGGCGTGCGCATCGCGGTGCTCTACACAACCTACCTGCCGCTGCCGACCAATGCCTTCTACAATCAACACCTGGCGAAGTACGAGTCACAACTGGCTACCGAAATGGAGGCCTGCGCATCGCCGGGTCTGTTCTTCGAAGTCAGCCCCTCGGAAGGCATATCCGACGCCATGTCGGCCTTGTTCACCCGCGTCGTCTCAGTAGTGCGCATCAAGAACTGACGCGCTGCGATGAACATCGTTCAACAAAATAACTCCAAACCGCATTCTACGCTTTACCCCCTATTCGGATCAGCTATTATGACGGATTATTACTGCCCATCCCGCTGACGGAGGGTGGTTTATATCCGGGCGGACAGGATCGCGGGCGATGGCTCGTGGCGGCCGCACCTTGAGGGGAGTACCTGCGGATGAAGCGCGAACTGGATGCCAGGGCGTTTGAAACACCGCTGTTCGAAGCGCTGGTCGAAGCCAGACAACGGCATGGCGGGACCAAGGTCATTATCGAGGACCAG